>JAUIJJ010000053.1 GCA_030431385.1 bacterium
GCTCACGAATCACTGGAATTCAGTCAACTCGATGGTTGTTTTCAGGGTTTTTACCAGTGTTCAGGCTTCAATGTGGGCGTAAAAAGGGCGGAGCCACTTCTCCCCGATAAGAAGCGGCTCCGATAGCAAGAGGTGATTTCTCTCTTGAACGTACTGTGCACGCGGCTGAGCTGAAACCTCAAGGACTCTGACGCCCGAAAGGGCCAACTGTCCGACAGCGTACATTCCTTCCAGAGACTATCTAACTCGATGAAATGAAGCATCCTGTGCTGGGCGGCGTAGATAGAGGGAGGGGAGGCGTGCGCCTCGTCTTAATATGCTAAAATATCAGCATTCGCGGCGAAAGTCGCACACACCCGACAGAGAGGTCCGCCCATGTCTCGCAAGACTCTGGGGAAACTCACCCCGACCCTGGCAGCGGCAGTGATGGCCGTGAGCACGCCTTCGCTCGCTCAAGTTTCTGGTTACTATAACTACCCCGACATTAGCGGGGATCAGATCGTGTTCTCCTCAGAGAACGATCTGTGGCTCATATCAGCCAGCGGTGGTGAAGCCACCCGCCTCACCAGCGATCCGGGAACGGAGAGCCATCCGAGGTTCTCACCTGATGGTACCAAGATCGCCTATAGCGGCACCTATGACGGAAACACCGATGTGTACGTCATCTCGACGGCGGGCGGCGCCCCTGTCCGGCTGACGTACCACCTATTCAGCGATCAGCCGACCGGATGGTCTCCCGACGGTGAGTTCGTCTTCCACCAAAGCGCGCGCAACCATCCCAACTTCAACCGTCGCGTCTTCAAAGTTCCTGTCAGTGGCGGCGTTCCCGAGGAGGTTCCCATCGGTTCGGCGAGCTACTTCACCATGGCCGATGACGGGGAAACCGTCGCTTTTAATCGGAACTACGTTCAGACGCGAACCTGGAAGCGTTACGGTGGTGGCTTGGCGGACGACATCTGGGTTGGGAACCTTGCGGAAGATAACTTCTTTCAGCTCACCGAGTACTTCGGCAACGATCTGACCCCGATGTTTGTCGGTGATCGAGTTTACTTCTGTAGCGAGCGCGACGGCCGAATGAATCTTTGGTCGACGAATCGCGACGGTGACGATCTGCGGCAGCACACCGAGTTTGATGACTTTGATGTCCGGTGGCCGGAGACAGACGGCGAGACTCGCATCGTCTTCCAGCACGGCGCGGACATCTGGCTCTACGACACCGAAACAGAAGACGCTGAGGTCGTGGATATCGAGCTCAGGTCGGACCGAGTCTGGACGCGGACTCAGTTTCCCAAGGCCGAGGATTACCTCGAAAGCGCCTATGTCAGCGATGACGGAAAGAAGACGCTGCTGACGATTCGCGGTGACGTGTTCAACGCACCGGTCGACTTGGGATTAGAGATTCCCGTCACCGCGTCTCCCGGCTCACGCGAAATGCACGCTGTCTTCGGCGGTGACGAAGAGCAGTACGCCGTTTATTTCTCCGACAAGTCCGGTGAGTACGAGCTCTACAAGAGCGATGCACGCTCCGGCGCGAACGAGGAGATGATCACCAAGCCGGGCGACGAACGCCGAGGGAACCATCCCGTCAGCGAAATCTTCGTCGCGAACAACGGCGAGAACGTTGCCTGGTCAGACCAGACTGGAACTCTCTACTGGACAAACCTCACGACCAAGACGCTGACGATCGTCGACTCCAGCGACACGTGGGAGCTAAACGAGGCTGAGTGGTCGCCTGATGGCCGGTGGCTCGCGTACTCCAAGTATCTCCAAACCGAATACCAACAGATCTACATTCACGATACTCAAACCGGTGAAAATCATGCAGTGACGGACGAGTTCTTCGACAGCTCGAGCCCTTCGTGGGACCCAGCCGGTGACTACCTGTTCTTCGAGTCAGATCGAACCTTCGACCGCATGGGCGGCGCCTTCGAATACGAGGTCATCATGACTGACCCGACGAAGCTCTACGCGCTGCCTCTCCGCAAGGACGTGAAAAGCCCCTTCTGGGAAGAAGACCCCTATGAAGCGGACGACGAAAAGAAGGCCAAAGAAGAGGAAGAAGGCTCAGACGAAGAAGAAGCAGAGAGCGAAGAAGAGGACGCGAAAGACATTGAGATCGACTTCGACGGCATCGCCGACCGCGTCGTCCCCTTCCCTATGGAGAATGGAACCTATGGCGGCATCAGTGCCGTCGCAGATATGATCTTCTACTTTTCCAATGATGGCAGCCAATGGGACTTGATGACTTGGAAGTACAAAGACCGCGACGCCGAGCCGAAGACCTTCGCGGAAAACGTTAACTCCTACCGCTTGTCGCGCGACCGTTCGCACATCGTCTACATGTCCGGCGACAAAGTCTCTGTGATGGCGACCACGGAGGAAGAGGCTTCGGACAAGGCGAAGGGCCCGAAGCTTTCGGAGATTACGCTGCTGCTCGATCCTGTTGCAGAGTGGCGCCAGATTCTCGCAGAGACCTATCGTTTCAATCGTGACTTTTTCTATATGGCAGACATGGCAGGGGTTGATTGGAAGGGGCGCTATGAAAGTTACAGCGAGCTGTTTGATCGAGTCGGCATTCGCGCGGAACTGAACGACATTATCTCAAATCTCATCGCGGAACTCGGCCACGGGCATACCTACCTGTGGGGAGCAGGCGACAACCCGAACAAAGGCCGTAGCGTCTCGACTGGTTCTCTTGGTGCTGACTTCGCGGTGAAGGACGATCAAGTGGTACTGTCGCGAATTCGCCGGGGAGAGTCTTGGGACCCGGACCTGCGCTCGCCGCTCAACAATCATCAGACGCGAGAGATTCAAGAAGGCTGGGCACTGCTCGCAGTGAACGGCAAGGAAGTCACAACCGACGTCGATCCCTACAGCTACTTTTGGGGTTTGGCGAACAAGGAGGTACTCATCCGCGTTTCGTCCGATGGCTCCGACGAAAACGCAAAAAACTATCGCGTGAAGTTGCTCTCCGACGACAGCGCGCTGCGGTATCGCCAATGGGTGAAGGACAACCGAGCATACGTTTCCGAGAAGTCCAACGGGGAAATCGGGTACATCCATCTACCTGACATGAGCACGCCGGGATTGATTGCATTCTTCCGCGACTTCTATCCGCAAATCCAGAAGAAGGCATTGGTCGTAGACGTGCGCTGGAACGGTGGCGGCAACGTCAGCCAGCTGCTCACGCGTCGGCTTTCCGAAAAGCTCTACAATCTCGGCATGACCCAAAACTTCGAGGCGCTGAGCACCTATCCTAGCCGCGTCTTCATCGGGCCGATGGCGTGCATCATCAACGAGAGCGCAGGTTCTGACGGCGACATCTTCCCGCGTACATTTAGCAAAATGGAACTCGGCCCGCTCATCGGAACGAGGACCTGGGGTGGCGTTGTCGGAATTCGCGGCGGCACCAGGTTTGTCGACAACGGAAGTGTTTCAATCCCGGAGTTCGGGCACTATGACATGGAAACCGGTTACACCATTGAGAACTACGGCATCGATCCCGACATCGAGGTCGCGTTCACGCCCTCGGAAGAGGCGGCAGGCGAAGACCCGCAGCTCGACCGCACGATTGAGTATCTGTTGGAGGAGATGAAGGACCCGAAGTACAAGCGGCCTGAACTTCCGAAGACAGGACCCAACCGTTCCACCGAGTCGTTCCGCGAGCGGAGCAAGGACTGGATGGACAAGCCCTAGCAGGCTGCACAACCGATGTCATTTATGGGCGGGCTTTCGGGCTCGCCCATTTTCATTTTACTGGGAGATCGCTTTTGGATCGTAGCTGAACTCGCGCGGTGAAAAGTCCAGGTCTCGTAGGGCCGAGGCGATATCGATTGGCTGGGCCTTTGCGACTCCCTCGATGTTGTCGCTGGTGATCGGCGGGTTTGAGAGGAGTGCTTCGCAGACGGCTGCGATCGGCCTGCACAGTAGAAGCGGAACCGGGAGGGTTGGTTTCTTGTCTGCGCCGACTGCTGCCGCGACGGCCCGCACCACATCGTGAAACGTCCAATCTTCTGGCCCGCCGAGTTGGTAGACCTGCCCGATGGTCGAGTCCTTTTCAATCGCTGAGACGACCGCATTGGCGAGGTCGTCGGCGTGTACGGGGCGGATCGGTTCCTTTCCGTTGCCGATCATCGGAACGACCGGAAGGCGCTGGATGAGCTTCGCGAGTTTGTGAAAGATGCTCTGTGGGCGAGAGCCGTAGATCAGGCTCGGGCGCACAATTGTCCAGTCGAGTCCAGACGCGCGAACGATTTCGTCCGCTAGAAATTTCGTGCTTCCATAGACAGAACGGTTCGAAGCGTGGGCGCTCATGGAACTGATCTGCACCCACTTGGTGCACCCGGACCGCTGGGTGGCGTCGGCGAGCGTTCGCGTTCCCTCGACGTTCACTTTCATAGATAGGGCGGGGTCCGGCCGGCCTGTGCTGATGACTGCCGCCGCGTGGATGACCGCGTCAGGCGCGGCGGCGGCGAGGATGCGCTCTGCATCGGAAGGATCGTGGAACGTCCCTTCGTGTCGCTGGAACTTCGCCGCCATGGCAGGTGCAGATTGGCGGACCAGCGCATGGACTGCGTGACCACGCTTCGCGGCCGCCTCACAAAGCGACTGTCCGAGAAATCCATTCGCGCCTGTGATGAGTACTTTCATGACGGGAGAGATTCCTTGGCTGGCTGGCGTTACTCACGTTCGAATGCTCGCGGGGTGCAAATGGTTTGCTCGCGGAATGGAATTGCAGCCACCGTGACCGTGCGTAATTGTGAGTCAATGCCACCTCAGGAGACTTGCCATGAGCAATCACGTTTACAAGAAAATCGAGCTGACTGGTTCTTCACCAAACTCGATAGAGGAAGCCGTCCAAACAGCGATCACCAAAGCATCGCAAACGGTCCGCAATATGCGTTGGTTCGAGGTCGTGGAAACCCGTGGGCAAATCGTCGAAAGCAAGATTGCCCACTGGCAGGTGACCATCAAGATTGGGTTCACACTCGACGATGAGTGAGGGTGGTTTGAAGTTCCCTCAATCATCGCGCGTGGGGGCGAAAATACATAACCGATTACTTCCATCCAAGAGGCCATCACATTGAGTTTCGAATCGTTTTCCGACCAGTACTGCCAGCCGTCGGGGATGCCGCTGGCTCTCGACATGAGCCGCATGAACATTCCCGGGTCCTTCTTTCTCGAGATGGAAGGCAAGATGCAATCTGCCTACGACGAGATGGAAAAGCTGGAAGCAGGCGCCATCGCGAACCCCGACGAGGGGCGGATGGTGGGGCACTATTGGCTGCGCGACTTCGCGATGCTTCCCAACGAGGGGCTGCGCGAAGAGGTCAAAGGCGACTACGATCGGACGATCAAGCTGCTGGCGGATGTGATCGGTGGAAAGGTCACCGCACCCAATGGCGAGCCGTTCAGAAATCTGCTTTCTATCGGCATTGGTGGCAGCGCTCTGGGACCCCAGTTTCTAGCGCAAGCTCTCAGCAAGGGGCGCGAGGACAAACTGAAGCCCTACTTTCTCGACAACACAGATCCGGAAGGCGTCGCGCGAATCATCGACGAGCTAGGCGCTGGGCTGGCGCAGACGCTTGTTCTGGTGATCAGCAAGTCCGGCGGTACACCCGAGACTCGCAATGGAATGCTTCTCGTAGAGGAAGCATTCCGCGCTGCCGGGCTCAAGTTTTCGAAGCACGCTATCGCAATCACCGGCGACGGCAGCAAGCTCGACAGATACGCGAAGGATAACGGCTGGCTCGACCGGTTGCCGATGTATGATTGGGTTGGCGGGCGGACGAGCCTGTGGTCGGCGGTTGGTTTGATGCCCGCTGGTCTTCAGGGAATCGACGTCGACCAGTTGCTAAAGGGTGCGGCTGCGATGGACGTTTCGACGCGATCCCGCAAGACGTCCGAAAACCCGGCGGCGCTGCTTGCGCTCGGGTGGTTCCACGCGACCAAGGGTCGCGGCGAGAAGGACATGGTGGTGATTCCCTACAAGGACAGCCTCGCGCTCTTGAGCCGCTACCTTCAGCAGCTGATCATGGAATCGCTCGGCAAAGAGAAAGACCTGGAAGGTAACGTCGTTGAGCAGGGCATTGCCGTTTACGGGAACAAAGGGTCGACCGATCAACATGCCTACGTCCAGCAACTGCGAGACGGAGTGAACAATTTTTTCCTGACGTTCGTGCAGGTACTCGATGATCGTGGGAACGCTGGTTTCGAGGTCGAGGAACAGGTCACGGCGGGGGATTATCTACTGGGTTTCCTACTTGGTACTCGCGAAGCGATGGCGGAAAAGGGGCGTGCTTCCGCGACAATCGTTCTGGACAAAGTCACCCCGTTTTCAGTCGGCGCACTCCTGGCGCTCTACGAGCGCGCAGTCGGCTACTACGCCAGCCTGGTTGGAATTAATGCCTACCATCAGCCCGGCGTAGAAGCTGGCAAGAAGGCCGCCGCGGCGGTGTTGGAATTGCAGGAGAAACTTTTCGCCGCGTTGAAGAGCGATTCGACTCCGCGAACGGCGAGCGGCTGGGCGCAGAAAGTCGACGGCGATGCAGAAACGGCATTCAAGCTTCTCCAGCATCTCGCCGCGAACGGCAGGGGAGTCGCCGCGACGCCGGGGCGGCCTGCGGAAATTGAGTTTTCCTGGAAGAAGTAGGGCGCGAGTTACTTCGCCTGCTCCGATTGAGCGCGGACTGGGCGGGGCGTTGAATCCGGGTTTGGAAGGATGACTTCGTCTTCGCTGCCCTGTGGCTCTGGCGCGTTGACGAGGCTTAGAACTAGCTTGATGTAATCGCTCGCAAATCGTGATCGCTGAAAGTTCTCCATCACGAAGGTTCGACCGTTTTGGCCGAGGTCTTTGCGTAGATTCGCATCGTCTCTAAGCCTGATGATCGCTTCAGTCAGTTGTCCGGCATTCTCAGGTTCAATGACCAGACCGGCCTTCGCTTCTTGCAGGAGATTCGCCGCATAACCCCTCGCGCCGAGGATGATCGGTTTGCCTGCCGCCATGGATTCAAACAGCTTCGAAGGCAGGACTGACTCAAAGGCGGCGTGGCTCCTGAGGTGGACGAGGCAGGCGTCGCTCCGGCGGAGAATTTGGGGCACTTCGTCGCGCGGTAACAGTCCTGTGAACGTGATGTTCCTGAGCCGGAGGCGCGCGACCTCGCGCCGCAGCATCTCGTTCTCAGCCCCATCGCCGACGATGAGGAACTGGTACTCGTCCTCAGGGAGTTGGCCGGCGGCCTTGAGCAAGACGCTCAACCCGTGGGCGAGCCCCAGCGTTCCCACATAGCTCACCACAAACCGATGATCTGCTATGTCGAGGTTGGGAACTCCGCCCGTAGCGATCCATCCGGCTTCGATTCCGTTAGGAATGACGACGAGCTTTTGTTCGTCGATTCCCAACTCGATTAGACGCGAGCGGTATCCCTCGCCAACGGTAACAATTCGCAGGGCGCGGCTGTACATAAAATCGGCCAGCTTGTGAATGAACAGCAGGATAAATCGGTGGCGTACTGCGCCGACTGCTTCGACGGACTCGGGCCAAATGTCGCGCACTTCGAGCACGAACGCTTCTTTCCTGAACACGGACGCAAAGGCACCGGAGATTCCGCAAAAGAACTGAGGAGTCGTCGCGACGAGCACGTCGTGACGCCGGACAATGCACAGCGCTAGGAGTGACGACACCATGTAGGAAACGTAATTGAGAACGCGTCGGATGCGCCCGCGGTTGGCCGCGATAAACGTCCAAAGGCGGATGACGCGAATGCCATCGACTTCCTCTTCATCCCAAAACGCGTTCTCATAGTTTTCATAGAGTCGGCCGTGGGGAGCACTTGGGGCCGGGCAGATAACAGTCACCTGATGTCCGCCTGCTATCCAATGGGATGCGTGCTCGAAGAGCCGATTTGCGGGCGCGTTGACTTCTGGCGGGAAGTAGTGGGAGAGGAACAAGATGCGCAGCTTGCCGGGATCGCCGCTTCGCTCCAGCCGATCCGCGATTCGGTTCAGGCACGCCATTAGAAACAGGAAAACGAGCGGCATGCTGACGATGGCACCTGCGGCAAGCAACGGCGAACCGGCACGAGTCGCGAGGTTCGCCACGACCACGATCTGAAGCGTCGCAATCCAGAGAAGAAAAACCAGCCAGCGTCGGGTGAATCCGACGGAGTGAAGAATGGAAAGGACGCGGCCGGAGCTGTCGCTTTGCTTGCCGTGGCTAAGGCGATGGAGAGTGCGCCACATCGCCTCGCCGACAGGGACCGCAAGCGCCAAGAGCGGAAGCGCAGCCGCCGTGGGTGTGAGGTCGCCGCCGGTGTGATTGATAAACGCGGCCGCCCCCAGCAGGACTCCGAGAACGAGTTGTCCGCCTGAGCCGATTCTCAGGCGGTCATCGGATTTCATCACAACCAGCAGTCCCAAGCAGGTCATCGATGCAACGAGGAAGAGGGTCGAATCCAGAAACGGTGCCTGCCCGAGGGAAATGCTGAGGAGTCCCATTCCGATAATCATCACCACGCCGGGGGCGAGACCCTTGAGCCGATCAATCAGATTGAGGCTATAGAAGACACCGAGGTGAAAGAGCAGCGATGCCAGCGCGACGGCGGCGGTACCAGCGCCACCAGCTTCAGAATGAAATCGGTAGCCGCAGAAAACCATGATGATCGACAGGAGAACGCGGGAGGGAAGTGAATACTGAGTCGTGAGTCGGAACCGTTGTTCGATGAGGCCGAGGACTGCGGCCAGCACAACGACGAGCATGAGCAGCTGTAGCTCGGCCCCTTCAGCGATCCTGGAAATCAGGAACAAGACAAAGAGGACAGAGAATAGGAGCGCAGTTGTCGCCGAGTAGGCTTCTCTGCTGTCGCGGTTGGTTTTCTGTGACTTCAGCAGTGCGCGCACGGCAACATGCACCAGAGCCGCACACAATATGGAGAGTGCTGCAATCGGCAGAGCGTTGTCCAGCAACCCAAATGCTGCGTTCACGAAGAGTCCTTAGTCGAACGGTAGAAACTCTGTGACGAAGGGCTCGCCTTTGCCGATTCGGGCTCTCACGCCGATGATTGATCGGCGTTTGGCTTTCCCGAATTCGCTCCACCAGAGACCCTGTCGCACCTTGACTTCGATGCTCGACGAGCTGACGCGGAATCGGAGCCGTGCTATCTGGCGCCCGGACTTTCCGTCGGAAACCAGCGCCTCAGGGCCTTCGATCTTGACGCTTAACCCAGGGTGAAGCGGCCATGTCACGAGAACCGGAAGATGTTTGCTTTCGCTTGTGCGGGCGAGGGGAAAAATAGAATCGACGATCCAAAGACGGTCGCCGGATGGAAAGCGTCTTACCTCGCGGCGGCACCCGACACCTAAATCGTGAAAGGCGTTGTGTTCCATTTCAGCTTGAAAGGCGCCGCCGGAACCAAGTCGGTGTCCCCAACCAATCGGGGTGCCTCGTTTCGCGAGACGAAAGCTCTTCCAGGGAACACCGACTTGCTCTCCGGAAACTGAAATGACTGCGTGAGAGCTGGGAGCGCGCGCGGCTTCTCGGAGCTTTCCCTTCCCGTAAAACCCCGAGCCACCAGCTGAAATGATCTGTCGACCGCGCAGAACAATCTCCACGGAACCGAGGTCCGCGTGCGCATGAGCCCCGTTGTAGTCGACTGCCATTGGTGCAGCGTCGAACAGCAGCCAATCGCGTTTCCCTGGGTCACGGAAGACGATATGCCCATCTCGCGCTGAAGCCCCAGTAACGGTCTTGAGCGTCTCACCGCACAGATGTTCGGCCCGCTCGATAAGAGCATTTGGCTCTGGTGAGTTTCGGGCCACCGAGTCACCAAGGAGCGGCGCGCTTCCGTCTGGCATTTGGATGTGCTTGAGGAACGCCGCCATTCGCGGAACGACGTCCATGATCCTGTTCCAGAGCTGTTCTTCGGGGAGGACTTGGAGGAGATTGCAAAGTAGATCGAGGATTCGACAGTGGTAAAGTGTCGAGCGTTCGAAGTGCTGTCCGCCGGGAAGAATCTGCTCATCGAGCTGAGCCTCCAGCAGTCGCCCGGCTCCGCCCGGGATGATTTGAGTGTCGAAGAATGCCTCGGCAATCGCGACCGTTGCGAGGTTTTCCAGCAGGTGGTTCGCCCTGTGCTCCCACTCGAGGTGGCGCGAAAGGTACCTCGCTTGCGCGGCGACTGATTGCTTGAAGAGGGAGAGAGAGTTTTCGTCCCAGATGCCTGAGTTGGCGGTCACCGCCCAAAAAGCCATCCAGTTCGGAAGCCTGCGCGAGATCGTGTAGGGATGCCAAGCCGCGCGAAAGCTTCTGAGCGAACCGAACTTGTTCCGCCGGATCCAATCGAGAATGGCGTCAACAGCAAGGTCGGCTCTCTGTTCCGCCTCGAGGTCCCAAATCCAGTCGAAGTAATGGAGCTGAAAGTGCCAGAGATGTGTGTCGCGGGGGCGTTTCGGGTACCACGCGGGAGGCCAATCGACCCGCACTTCCTCGTTGAGAAGGCGAAGCGATTCCGGGTTCTCGGGTGCCCATGCCCTCGGACGAGTGGAGATGAGATGCACGGCGAGGTCGCGCAAAAGCTCGGCAGTCATACTTTGCGCAGGCGGAAACTCAACAAGTGGTTTCGAGGGGATGAATACGCCGCCGGCCCGCGAACCGAGCGCTAAGACGCTGCTGCGGTGTAGCCGCTCCCGAACCCTCCAAATCAATTGCGAGGCATTCAGGTGGCGCATGGTTTCCCAGTAAAGTCGGACCGCGTTTCGTCGCCTCGCCATGGGGAAGGTCAGTCCGCCTTTTCCCTGAGTTGCTCCCACCATTCATCGAGGCGTTGAGATGTGTTTGTGCGCGCGCTTTCTACGGCGGCAAAGGTCGCCAGGCTCACTTCCAGTAAGTCCTCGTATGGGATGAGTTGGCCTTTGGCGCGCTGGTGACTTTGGCAAAATGCGGCGACCTGTGCGCCGTGTCCCTTGTCCTGCCGCAGTGACCGATACTTGCGGACGCGTGTGCCCTCGTGGAACTCGGTCAGGCGAAAATTCTGCAGGTCGATCGCGCGGCCCGCGGAGAAAATCTGCAGGCGCTCTTTGGAAAGAGACTTCGCACCATTCACTAAATAGTTGATGGTCGCCAAACTCTCGTCCGCGAATTTCAGAGTCACCATCAGATTCTGGTCCGCACCAGCGGGGGAGGACGTTGCGCTCAACGAATCAATTGGTGAGTCTGCGAGGAACCGAACAGTATCGATAAAGTGGCAAACCTCGCCGATCACCCGTCCGCCGCCAGCAAGCGGGTCGAGCACCCATGAGTCTGCCGGAACGCTCCCGGCATTTACTGTATATACCATACACTTCGGAGCGGCTGTGAGGAAGTTCTTGATTCGATTGAGATGAGGCGAAAAGCGCCTGTTGTATCCGACGTGCATCAACAGCCCCGATTGCGCTTCGGAGTTGGCGCGGCAAAAAGTAGCATCGATTTCCCGCAACTCGTCCATCGTCAGCGCCAATGGCTTCTCGACGTAAACGTGTTTCCCGTTATTGAGCGCGTCGCATACATACTTGGCGTGGGTGTCGTGGCGTGTGGTGATCACCGTCGTGGTGATTGAGTCCGCAGTAATCGCGGCTGATGGGTCGGTTGCGGATGCGCTGGCGCCAAACTTCTCCGCCGCGACGGCCGCGCTCACACCGTGTTGGGATACGATCGCGCCAATCGTCGCACCGCTTCTCTCGAAATGAGGAAGGAGAACACGCCTCGCGAAGTTGCCACTTCCGATAACGCCAATGGTAACCGGTGAACGGCGCGGCGGCTTGAGTTGAATGACGCGACGCGGGGCGGGTTCCTCGTGTGATTCCTCGCCGTATTGAATCAGCAACCCGAGCGCATCGCTGCCCGTGAGTTGGTCGTAGGCTTTCGGTGCTTCCTCGAGTTTGAATCGCCCGTTGATGAGCGGCCTGATATCAAGCTCTCCGGTCGAGAGGAGGCGTAGCACCGCTTCGAAATTGCGCTGGGCGGTCCACCTGACGAAGCCTCTGGGATAGTCATTCCCGCGTTCTTCAAAGTTGGGGTCATAGCGCCCCGGCCCGTAAGAGGATGACACTTGGAATCGAATCTCTCGCTTGAAGAAATCGTTCCGATTCAGATCGAGGCCGGTGACTCCTACGAGTACGATCCGCCCGCGTTTGCGGCAGGCTTGGGCTGCCTGATGAACAGGCTCGCTGGATGTGGAACTGAGCGTCATGAGGACTCCGTCGACGCCGTCGCCGCCGGTCAATCGGCGGAGCGCTTCGATCGGGTCGACGTCGGGATCGATGACCTCTGCGCCGAAGTCCGCACCAAGTTTCAGACGCTCCTCTTTCTTTTCGAGGGCGATCACGCGACAGCCGTTTGCCTTTAACAACTGCACAGAGAGTAGGCCTACAACGCCCAGGCCAATGACGAGAAACGTTTCGCCGAGTGTCGGATCGGCGAGGCGGATACCCTGAAGAGCGATAGCGCCTAGAGGGGCGAAAGCCGCTTCTTCGTCCGTCACGTTTTCTGGGATTTTTGCCACAAGGTTTCGCCCGATGCTGACGACTCCGGCATGGTGTCCGTTGGAGACCACTCGGCTGCCTTCGGGAAAGAGAGCGGCGGTTTCCGCGTCACCGGTTTCGATGACGACTCCAGCGTTGCAGTACCCAAGGGGGAGCGGCTCGGCGAGCTTCGACGTCACGGCTTCAACGGTCGTGGCGAGGCCGTCGGTTTTGATCTTATCGAAGACCTGTCGAACTTTCTCCGGTTGGGAGCGGACCTTGGTGATTAGATTGCCCTTCCCGAATTCTACCAGCATCCGTTCAGTTCCCGGTGAAATGACGCTGCACCGGGTGCGAATCAGAACATGATTTGGTGGGCACTGAGGATCGGGCACCTCGACAATGCGGGTCTCGCCTGTCTTCAGGTCCTGAAGAATTTGCTTCATGAATTGCGGGTTACTTTTTGGGGGAAGTCGGTGCGGTCTCTGATTCAGGGAGAGCCGGCCCGACGGAGCTGCTGTAGACGAATCCATCGCCCGCAGGGATCATCTGGCCGGCGGGTGCTTCGTTGCTTCCTGGGAACGGGACGTCGCCGATTGGCATTCCGTTTTCATCCATTGGAACGGGCATGAACGCCGCGCCTTGAGGTGCGGGGGCAACTGAGTTGGAAGGCCCGCCGTCGGGCATTTCAGGGTTCAACAATTCCGCAGGGGCATCGAAGAACTTCTTCGTGAGTTGAACCGTTTGTGTTTGCATGCCAAAGGGATTTGGACGCGAGTCGGTATTGGTCTTCAGAATCTTCACTACTGGAGTTTCTTGCCGCATTTGCGATGAAGGGGCAACTTCCTCAGGGGCGGTGGATGCGACTTCGGAGGGAGTTTCAATCTTCTCGACCTCCGTTGTTGGCGCTGATGGTGAAACCGTTCGCGAACTGACCGTAGCGGGGGGCGATGAGTTTCGCATGAGGAGTACCGCCAGCGCGGCGAGGCAAACTGCCCCACAGATGGCTACTGATGCTTTCCACGAAAGTGAGTTCATTCTTCGCCTCCCGGCCTAGTGTCTTGGTTCTCGGATGACGGGCGATTTCGCGCAACAGGAAAGGGGGGATCGCCCAGTTCCGCCTCATGGAGTTTGGCCATGATGTGGAAACCCTGAACGCCCTTGAACCCGCAATAGTAAAACCCTGCTGCGCCATCGAGGAACCCGAGCCTCGCCAGATAGAACCAAAGGAACCGGAGGATGGGGAACCAAATG
>JAUIJJ010000054.1 GCA_030431385.1 bacterium
CTCCTCAACTTTCACAGGCCGCCCCGTTGCACGATACACCTGCCGACGCTCGCGTTGATCACGCTCTCGATCAAGCAACTGTTGTGCAACCTCATCAATCGCCTGTTCTTCCCCATCGCCAGACTGGTCCTCCCCCTGACCACTCTGCCCATCCTGTTGATCTGATTCATCCTGCTGCTGAGACTCTTGAACCCGCTGCGCTGCACGATCCAACGCATCCGCGGCTTCCTGTTGCTTCTCAGCCGCAGTCTCGTCATCACCTCGCTCTAGAGCATCCTGCGCCTCTTGCTGCGCCTCCATCGCATCTTCCAACTCGTCCATCGCTTCTGAATCCGCTCCAGACTGTTCCATTTGCTCTCGCATTTGCTGTGTCTGTTGATTCAGTTCTTCCTGCTGCTCGCTGCGTTCCTGCTGTGTTTGCTCGGATTGATTCTCTTGAGCAGATTCGCTCTCCTGCGCTTGCTCGCGCTGTTGATCCGCTAGCTCCTGTAGCTGCTGCGCAGCATTCCCAGACTCTCCGCCTTCTCCACCTTCGCCTTGCTCCCCTTGTTCACCTTGTTCGCCCTGCTCTTGACCTCCTCATCGCGCAACTGCGCCTTCTCGCGCTGGACCGCCTGAGTCGCCTCGGATTGCTCCGCCGCCGCGACGACCAGCCGCTTCTTTTTTCTGTTCTTCGCCAAGTCTCTGTGCCTGTAGTTGCTATGCTGTTGCCCGAGCGATGATCCCCGCCCCGGCAGGATGTCCCTTGTGGGGGAGCGGTCCCCGTGGGTCACGCCAAATCTTTGACGCCCTCGAGTCGTCGCGCCTTGCGAGCACAACCGGGAAATCACTTGAGCGTGCCGCCATCGATCAGCACCTTAATCGCCTTTGGCGTCATCCCAGCGAGAGGCGAGCGGAACGAGCCATTGCTGTTTCCCATTGGCATTAACCTCCTCATCTACACCCGCCCCTACGTCTGTTGGGTGATCATGGCGCTTTGCACACTCATCGAGGTCGTGCGGTTTGTTATCGAGCCCACCTACGACCTCAACCTCCAGTGGGGCTACATACCCGGCTGGGGTGATCTGGATCGCGACGGCACCCTCGATTTCTTCGGCTCCCTCTTCACCATCTTCACTGGAATGTTCCTCCACGGTGGGCTCGAACACCTCATCGGCAACATGCTCTTCTTCTTTGTCGTCGGGCTTAAGCTTGAAGACTTCCTCGGCCACGGAAAGTTCCTGCTCTTCTATCTCGGCTGCGGAGTCGCCGCAAACGCCGCCCACGCGATCATCTCCGGCGGCCAGCCCATCCCCTCCATTGGCGCATCCGGTGCCATCGCAGGCTGCCTCGGCGGCTTCTTCATGATCTATCCTTACAGCAAGATTCGGATGCTCTGGTGGTTGGGATTCGGCGCGGGCACCTTCTTCATCCCCGCCTACCTGTTCCTCGGATTCTGGTTTCTCAAAGAGTTCATCTTCATGAACTTCTTCGACGAGTTTTCGAACGTCGCCTTCGGCGCACACGTCGGCGGGTTCTTTGCAGGGATGCTTTGGATGTGGGCGTTCTACGACTGGAACTACGGAAACGACGCCGGGGTCTCAGCACAGACGACTCGAAAGCACTCGAAGTCAAAGAAAGGCAAGAAGCCAACCGGCGGTGGAATCTGGGAAGCGCCTTCTCCGGACGCGAAGATTTAGCCAATGAACGCCATCGATCTCACAAAGCGGATCATTGGGCACGGCTTCACCGCCGTCGTCTCATTTTGGATGGTTTACGTGACCTGGAACGGCGGGCTGTGGAACGATCACCGGCCATCAGACTACGGTCAGGTTGAAGAAGCGCTCTTCGATCACGAGGCCGCCACTCAGACCGCCGAGGACATCATCAACAGCGCTGTAAAGATCGAGGCCGAGCACCGCGCCGTCCGATCCATGACAGCGGCCGAGATCAATGACGTCATCACCGAGCGCGGCGCCTACCACAAGGCCGTCTTCCAACTCAAACAGACCCTGCCCAAGACCCATCAGTTCGTCTTCCTCGCCGACGGCAGCGATGCCCCCGATAGCGAGCAATGGCTGATCGGCCTCCCCCACGTAACCCCCCGCACTCTACTCTGGAAGCCAACCCGGCATTACGAATGTTTCCTCGGTTCCGAATTGCCTATCCGCGACCTCTTCGACGCCTACGTCAAATCTGCCCTCAACAATGGCTTCGCCATCGACAGGAACTACTCCTACGTCGACAGCGAAATGGGTGTCGCCTACTTCTACGGCAGCTCGCGCGATCACAAACGGACCCTTATCCTCGGTATCTCCAACACCTCAGACGGCCTCAAGGGCTACCGCCACACCGTCTATTACCGCATGAGCACTGACGCCGAATACGACAAAACCGACTCGCAAGTGTTTGACCCGTGGGGCTACTTCGAGGAGGACTCCGGGTGGTAGGCGAGTGGACTTTCACCCCGTCGCCTCCCACGCCAGTTAAAGCGGTCAATCAAGCTGACCTCTTTTCTCCGTTTTTTCATATTGCCTGAGACGCGGCGAACTACCTACTCTCGCCGCTGGAACTAGCAGTACCTGACTCTAACGAACAGAAATGGAACGTCTATGTGCGGAATAGTTGGATGCGTCGGTCTTGAGGACTCGAAGAACTACCTCATCGGCGGTCTGAAAGTCTTGGAGTACCGTGGCTACGATTCAGCCGGAATCGCCATGATCGCCGACGATGAGGTACACGTTCGCAAGGCTGTCGGCATGGTCGCCGAGCTTGAAAAGATGTGCCACGATTTCCCCCGCAAGGGGAGCGTTGGCATCGCCCACACCCGCTGGGCCACCCACGGCGGAGTCACACAAGACAACGCCCACCCTCACATGGACGCCGCAGGCAACATAGCCGTCGTCCACAATGGCATCGTTGAAAACCACAACGCGCTGCGCACACTCCTCGAGCGCGAGGGCATCAAGTTCAAGACCCAGACCGACACCGAAGTCATCGCCCATCTCGTCTCCAAGTTCTACGAGGACGACCTCGCAGAAGCCGTTCGCCTCGCGCTCCGCGAAATTCGCGGCACCTTTGGCATCGCTGTCATCAGCAAGAAAGAACCAAACGTTCTCGTCGCCGCCCGCATGGGCAGCCCGCTCGTCCTCGGCGTGGGCAAGGACTGTCTCCTACTGGCATCCGACGCTGCGCCCATCCTGCCCTATACCCAACAGGCAATCTATCTCAACAACGGCGAGCTCCTAAAAGCCACCCCACAGGGATACGAGTTCTTCTCTCTCGACCGGACCTCGATCACTCCGAAGATCGAAGAACTCGATCAGCAGCTCGAGTCCATCGAGCTCGGTCAGTTTCCCCACTACATGCTCAAGGAAATCTACGACCAACCGACGTCGCTGGAAAACACACTTCGCGGCAGGCTCAAGGCCGAAGCCGGAGACGTTCACCTCGGCGGCCCCGGTCTCTCCCTCAAAACGATCCACGCCCTCAATCGCGTCATCATCGTCGGCTGCGGCACCAGCTTCCACGCCGGCCTCTGCGCCAAGTACCTCTTCGAGGAGTTCCTGCGCATTCCCTGCGAAGTCGAGTACGCCAGCGAACTGCGCTACCGAAACCCGATCGTCCGCCCCAAGTCCGACTTAGCGATCTTCATCTCCCAGTCCGGCGAGACCGCTGATACCCTCGCCGCGCTCCGCGAGTTGCAGCGCAAGGGCTGCCGCACCCTCGGCATCGTCAACGTCGTCAACAGCTCCATCGCCCGAGAAGTCGACAGCGGCATCTACACCCACGCAGGCATGGAAATCGGCGTCGCCAGCACCAAGGCCTTCACCGCCCAAGTCGCCGCGCTCACGCTCTTCGCCCTCTACCTCGGCCGCTCGCGCGACTTCTCCTCATTCGTCCTTCAGGAGATGACCGAGAGCCTCGCCAAAATCCCGACGCTCATCGAAGACTACCTCGTCGACACCACTCAGATTGAGGACATAGCAGAAGAGGTTCGCAACGCGCGAAACTTGCTCTACCTCGGCCGCGGCTACCAGTACCCCGTCGCGCTCGAAGGCGCCCTGAAGATGAAAGAAATCAGCTACATCCACGCTGAGGGCTATCCCGCAGCAGAGATGAAGCACGGCCCCATCGCTCTCGTGGACGAAAACATGCCCGTCGTTGCCATCGCCACCCGCGACCGCACCTACGAAAAAGTCGTCTCCAACATGCAGGAGATCAAAGCACGCAACGGCAAGATCATCGCCGTCACAACGGAAGGTAACACCGACATCGAAAAGCTCGCCTGGCGGACGATCTACGTTCCCCACACCATCGAGCCGATCCAGCCCCTACTCACCTCCATCCCGCTTCAGCTTCTCGCCTACTACGTCGCCGTCAAAAACGGCCGAAACGTCGACAAACCGCGAAACCTCGCAAAGAGCGTCACCGTCGAGTAACAGAATCCAACCCCAAACAACAGAAGGGAGCCGAGTCGTTCGGCTCCCTTCGTTGCTTTTAAGCATAGGGACATTCGATTGGCGAAGCGCGAAGCGTAGCCACTAACCAACCTCGGCCGCCGGGACCTCTTCCGCTGCTGCGCCGTTATCGATGCTTTTGACCGTCAGCACCCCCGATTCGAGGTCGATCGTGACCTTGGCGCCGTCGCGGATATCGCCTGCGATCAACGCCCGCGCCACTTGGGTTTCCACCTCGCGCTGAATGTAGCGCTTGAGCGGACGCGCCCCGAACACCGGATCATAGCCCTCGCTCGCGATGTACTGAATGGCTTCCGTGCTAAGCGACAGCTCGATACGCCGCGCCGCCAGCCTGTTGCTCAGCTCATCCACCTGCAGCTCCACAATGCGCTGAATCTCGCCGAGCCGAAGCGGCTTGAACAAAACCATTTCGTCCACTCGGTTAAGAAACTCCGGCCGGAAGCTCGCGCGCAGCTCCGTCATGACTCGTTCCCGCGCGCCTTCCTTGATCACGCCATCATCGCTGATTCCTTCCAGCAGGTGTTCCGAACCCAAGTTACTCGTCATGATGATGACCGTGTTTTTGAAGTTCACCACGCGACCTTGTGAATCTGTCACGCGCCCGTCGTCGAGAATCTGCAAAAGGACATTGAAGACTTCCGGGTGCGCCTTCTCGATCTCGTCGAACAGGACCACGCTGTAGGGCTTGCGGCGCACCGCTTCTGTGAGCTGCCCGCCTTCCTCATAGCCGACATACCCGGGGGGCGCGCCGATGAGCCGACTCACCGCGAACTTCTCCATGTACTCGCTCATGTCGATGCGGATGATGTTCTCCTCCGTATCGAATAGCGCCTCCGCCAACGTCTTCGCCAGCTCGGTTTTACCCACACCCGTCGGCCCGAGGAAAATGAAGCTGCCAATGGGGCGTTCGGGGTCCTTGATGCCAGCGCGAGCACGCAACACCGCGTCAGCCACAAGCTGCACCGCCTCGTCCTGGCCGACGACTCGCTCGTGCAGTGCCTCGTCCAGGCGCAGCAGTTTTTCCCGTTCGCCTTCGACCAATCGCGTAACCGGAACACCCGTCCAGCGGCTGACGATTTGCGCGATTTCCTCTTCAGTCACTTCCTCGCGAAGTAGCGTCGCCTCGTTTTCCTGTTCCTTGATGCGCGCTTCCTCCGCTTTGAGCTTCTGCTCAAGGTCCGGCAGCTTGCCGTGGCGAAGCTCTGCCGCCTTGTTCAGGTCATAATCGCGTTCCGCGCGCTCGATATCGTGGCGCGTCTGCTCGATCTGTTCGCGCAGAACCTGCACCTTCTGAATCGCGTTCTTCTCCGACTCGTATTGAGCCCGCAGCGCGTCCGCCTGGTTTTTCGTTTCCTGAAGCTCCTTCTGGAGGCTCTTCAGCCTCTCGCGAGAAGCCGCGTCTTTTTCCTTCTTGAGTGCTGCTTCCTCGATTTCGAGCTGCATCACCCGCCGCGTCGCCGCGTCCAGTTCCGCCGGCATGGAATCGATCTCCGTGCGGATCATCGCGCACGCTTCGTCAATCAGATCGATCGCCTTGTCCGGAAGGAACCGGTCCGTAATGTAGCGGTGGGAGAGCGTCGCTGCCGCGACCACCGCGTTGTCCTGGATGTGGACCCCGTGGTGAACTTCGAAGCGTTCGCGCAGACCGCGCAAGATTGATACTGTATCCTCGACACTCGGTTGATCCACGAGCACCGGCTGAAACCGGCGTTCGAGAGCCGCATCCTTCTCGATGTACTTCCGGTACTCGTCGAGCGTCGTCGCGCCGATGCAATGCAACTCGCCTCGGGCCAGCATAGGCTTGAGCATGTTTCCCGCATCCATCGCACCATCGGCCTTCCCAGCGCCGACGATCGTATGCAACTCATCGATGAAGAGGATGATGCGCCCCTCGCTCTGCTTGATCTCGTTGAGGACTGCCTTGAGCCGCTCCTCGAACTCGCCGCGAAACTTGGCGCCGGCGATGAGCGAACCCAGATCGAGCGAGAAGATCGACTTCTCCTTCAGCCCCTCCGGTACGTCGCCACGAACGATTCTTTGGGCGAGGCCCTCAGCAATCGCCGTCTTGCCAACGCCCGGCTCGCCGATCAGCACCGGATTATTCTTGGTCTTGCGAGAGAGAATCCGCACAACGCGCCTGATTTCTTCGTCGCGCCCGATAACGGGATCCAGCTTTCCGTCGCGCGCCATCTTCACAAGATCGCGGCCATAGCGCTCGAGGGCTTCGTAGGTCGCCTCTGGCGTTGCGCTCGTGACGCGCTGGTTACCGCGCACGTCACTGAGCGCCTTGAGAAAGCGATCGTGGGTAACTCCGAATTCTTTGAGCAACCGCCCCGTCGGCGTCTTATCGCTCTCCTGAAGAAGCGCGAGGAACACGTGCTCGACGGAAACATACTCATCCTTGAGCTGCTTCGCCTGCTTTTCGGCTTCCGAGAAAATCTTGGAAACGCGCTGCGAGACCATGATCTGTCCCGGCGCGGCACCCGGCCCGCCGACCTTCGGCTTGCGCGAAAGCTCACGCTCCGCCGCCTCCATCAACCCACCCGGGTCGACCTCCATACGCTTAAGAAGCCGCGGCACCAATCCCTCAGGCTGAGAGACCAGCCCATACAGCACGTGCTCACCATCCATCTCCGGGTGCCCGCTCTGCACGGCCTGATTCTGGGCCTCCAGAAGCGCTTCCTGTGTTTTTTGAGTCAGTTTGTTTAGATCCATGTGTTCTTCTCCTGCGTCCTCTATGCCTTGGCGAGGACTCAGCGATAGTTAAGGAAAGTTTCATGCCTAAAAATGCGACGCCCGCGCGACGGTTGTGCGACGGTTCGAGCCTGTGTTGCTTTTGTAGCACTTACCACCATAATGTCCTTGTCTCCGCACCGAGGGCTCCGTACTGTCGACACTGATAGAGACCCATTGGAGAAGCTTTATGCGTAACAAGTTTTCTCGGCTCGCGTTGGCTGCGACCTTCTGCCTCGGCGCCTCAGTCGCCCCGGCCTTGGACTACAGCGTCATGCTCCCGGAAAAGGTTGTAAACGAACTTCCGGCGCAGGCACGATCAGTTTATCAACTCGCCGTAGAGGCCAACGAGCGCGCCAACTACAGCGGCACCGCCAAGCTCCTCGGCGAAGCAGCAGAGCTCGCTCCAGAAGTCGAAGAGATTCAGTTCCTCGCGATCGCTCGTGCTCGCGACCGCGCCGACGTCTATTATGGGACAGGCGTCTACACCCTTCCGCCCGAGAACATGGAATATAGCTCCCCGCCGTGGCACGTCGCCGAACCCTTCTTCGATATCGCAGAGCAGTCACTCCAGCGACTTAGCCACCTACCTGACCTTACCGAAGAAGAACGTCGCCGTCTCCAGCGCGAGATTCTTCTCGTCGAGCAGGGCAAGGCATCGCTTTCTCAGCGCGACCAAGCCCGTCTCGACATCGCCTTTGATTTTGTAATCTCCGTCCGCGACAAGCGACTCGCCGCCCGCGGCTTGACGCTCGCTGCCCCGGATGATGGTGAAACCGGAAGCACCGATCCCGCATTGGCCGGCGAAGGCGCTATCGGTGAAGGAGACGGGTCAGCAGAGTCAACCAACGGCGAATCCTATGATCCCTTCGCCCTACTCCCGGGCGAAACAATCGCCGATTGGCTTCCCCTGCCCCAGCCCACCCGTACGGTCGATGGACAGGGCGGACGCAACCCGTTCGGTAACGACGGCGGCGGCGCACCACCTGACTTCGGCGGTACGCCCGACGCCCCTCCTCCCACCGGCGGAAACCCATTTGATAACCCAGCGCCAACAGACCTCCCGCCGGCAAATCCCGGCGATTCATCAGGCGGCGCAGACAGCCCGTTCTAGTCCGACCCAACCACTAAGCTAAAGCAAACTGCCCCGCCTCACGAGAAGTGAGGCGGGGCAGTTTCGTTATGTGCTTTGTTGTCCGAAGAGCTTGGGTTAGTAGAGCTCCCAGAGATCCACCGACGTGCTACTCGCTGGCTCGCAGATCAGATTCGATGCGATGAACTCGACATCGTCGATCCACCACCCGTCCGAAGCAATGCTCTCGTCGCTGGTCCATCGCCAAGCAATCTGAATGGTCTGCCCCGCGTAACTATCAAGGTCCACGCTGACGCCGGACATTGCCGGACTGTCACCCGTCCATGCACTTTGTCCGCCAATCGGGCTTCCAAATCCAGTAGAGATGCCACCGTTATACCCACCCACCGTAATCAACGATCCGGCGTTCGTCCAACTGCTGCCTCCATTGGTCGAGACTTCGAGGATCGCGCCGTCGTAGCCGCTCTCGATGTCGTAGCCGTGTTGGAACTCCAAGGTCATCCCGGCCTCCACAAGAATCGAAGGCGAGACAAGACGAGCGCTCGTAACAGCTCCCGCGCCCGACTCGTAGGATGCCAGCCGCGAACCGCCGCTCGGTGTGCCATCGCTGGAGCCACCAGTCCGGTATGACCAATTGTTGGCTCCGGAACTCGCTGACGAAGACCATCCCGACAGATCTTCCGCCGCTTCGAAGCCGACCATCGTCGACGAGACATCAACAGCGCCCGTAGCGATCACGAACGAAAGCGTCTGAGTGTTCTCCGTAGAGGTCACTTCCAGGTCGAAAGGAATCCCGTCGCCACAGTTCCAAGAAGGATCGATTGCGAAGGAATACAGCGACGAAGCGGAGGCGTCCGCCCCGACACTCAAATCAGGGAACGATGCCACCGACGCGACGACCGTGACTCCGACCGCGCTCGTTGTCAGCTCTGCTGAAACGTTGCTAGCATCGAGGTTCCCGTAGTTGCCAAGCATCACGTCGAGCGTGAGCAGGTTCTCTCCCGGATCGGCCATGCCGTTGCCGTTTCCGTTTCCTGAATTATCGTCCAGAGTCCTCGTCACAAAGTCGAAGGCGGGGGAGGGAACGCCCGGCTCGACGATGAAGTTCGAGTTCGAGACATCGAAGAACACGTTACCAGTGCCCTTGATCTTCAGGCGAGCCGTGCTTGTCGAAATGTTCGGAAACACGACAGAAGCCGAGCCATCATTCGCAACTCCGGTCCCAAGTGTATGTGGATAAGTCTGGCCGCCGTCTTCGGAAAGTAGGATGTCCACCTCCGTCGCGTTGATCGCTGTGTTGGCGTCGTTCCACGTCACGATCACTGGGCCGCTGACAGTCTCGCCGCCGTTGGGCGACGTCACCTCAAACGGCTGCCCGCCGGACGGAATCACGACCGTCAGCGTCTTGCTGTCCACCGCCCAGCGCCCGCCATCAGGGTCATTGTCACGCGCCGTCACTCGAAAGTTCAGGCTGCGGTTCGTCGTAGGAAGGGTCTCGCCAAAGGGTGTCGACCCAGCCAACAGATTCTGCAAGCGAGGGAACACCCTCGTCGGCGAAGCTGTCGGATCATAGGAGCGGAAAATCGGGCTCGAGCCGTTGTCGCCCGAAGCAACCGTCGACGCCGGACCCAAGTCGTATTGTTCCCAGCAGTATGTCAGCGAACCGTCGAGGTCAGCGTCCGAACCAACCGCCGTCAGTTCAAAAGGCGTGTTGGCGGGAATCGTCAGGTTCGGCCCCGCATCAACCGTTGGCTCGTTCGGGTTTACATTCGGCGTCGCCGCGTAGCACGAGCCACCGCTGTTAAGGTGCGCGAACATCTCAGCCAGACTGTGATAGTGAAAGTATGGGTCCGAATTCGACTGAGTATTGTCCGAGCCGCAGATACCCGCATACCCCATGATCGTCGTCGCACTCCCCGGCTCGAAGGCCGCGCTGCCGGAGCGATTGCCGCCGCCGCACGAGCCAGTCGTTGAGTTGAACGTGTGCAACGCGCCGAACTGGTGCCCCATTTCGTGGGAAACATAATCAATGTAGAACGGGTCGCCGATCGGCGAGCCCTGACCCGTCACGCCCCGCGCCTTGGAACTCGTGCAAAGCGACCCCAGTGACGCCACACCGCCGCCCCCCGTGCTGAACACGTGTCCCAAATCGTAGTTCCCGCTTCCAATCACGGAATTCAGGTTCGACTCATTCTCGCCAAGCATCGAAAAACCACTACTGTTCGTGTACGGATCAGTGCCGCCATTCGTGTAGACGATCAGATTGTTGTTACCGATCAAGATCAGCCGGACGGACATATCGGTCTCGAACACTTCGTTTACCCGGTTGATCGCCGTAATGATTGCTGCTTGTCCACTCGCGACACTTCCGCCGTGGAACGTCGTGTATTCGCCCGTCGCCGCGACGGCCGTATCAAAGGACCGCAAGTTGCCGCTCGTGCGCGACAGGTCCGCAGCTTCGTGTTCCTTCAGCTGCTTCTTCGTCGCTTCGACTTCTTCTTCAAAGTGGCACTGCCAGCTCTGGTTGTTTGTCAGGTCAGTTCGGTAGTAGGAGGTGTAAAGGTCCGTGTTCTCTTTCCAGTACGGATCAATGTAGAACATGCCTTCCGGGCTGCGGATCATTCCGTGAAAGCCCGCCGGGCCACCGAAATCAATGCGGCCAGAGACTGTCGGGTCGTCCACTTTGGTGACCTTGAAAGTCTTCATCGGGTAGCCCTGCTTGGCCATCCACGCTTCCAACTCGGGCTTCATGATCGGAGAATCCACGACCTTAAAAGTTCCCGTCGATCCATCGGGAAGAGGCAATTCAAGCGTCGCCGAGTTGTTGCCGCTCCGGGCGACTTCCTCGTGTGGCGCTCCCGCCAGCCCGTCGTACATCGCGCTCTCATCGAGTGAAACCGCGTGAAACTTTTCAGGCTGAATCCAAGGTGTTAGAGCGGCCGCGCGGCCGACCGCTTCGAGGCTTTGCTGATCTACTGTCTTCCATGGCGAGGCGGCGAATGCGCCTCCCGCCATGAGCGTAACTCCCGCCAAAACAAGGGGGAAACCTACCGCTTTCAAACATCGAACCATTCCGTAACTTCTCCGTTCCATCAAATGTCGGCGGAGAGGCTGGTTCACCCGTAGGAGTCCATGCAACGACTTTTGTGCAACAAATCGGGGACTGGCTAGTCGACCTCGAGGACGATTTTCCCGAAGTGGTTTTGCGATTTCAAGTAGGCGTAAGCGGCCGGAGCCTCTGACAAATCGAAGTGCCGACCGATTACCGGGCGGATGTGAGACGTCTCGAAGAACTTCACAAAACTCTTCAACTCGCTGATTGATTCCATGTAGATACCGATGATCTCGACCTGGCGGCTCAGGATCTTGGCGACGTTCACGCTGCTCTCGACACCGTCCAGAACTCCGATCACGCAAACCCGACCGCCGAAGCACACGCTTTGGACGCTCTTGTCCAGCGACGCCCCCCCGACAGTCTCGACCACAACGTCGACGCCCTCGCCATCAGTCACTTCCAGAACCGCTTTGTGCCAGTCCGGATACTGGGCATAGTTAATCCCGGTAAGCTCGCTGCCGAGCATCTGCCCCGCGCGCGCGAGCTTCTCGTCGCTCGAAGAGGTAATCACCACCGGACACTTCATCGCGTGAGCGATCTGCGCCGCGAAAATTGAAACGCCCCCGGTGCCGAGGCAAAGCGCAGTCCCGCCCGGGTTGAGCTTGCCGTGTGTGATCAACGCCGACCACGCCGTCAACCCCGCGACGGGCAGCGTCGCGGCCTGCGCGTACTCCAGCTTGTCGAACTTCACCAGCGCCGCAGCGGGCAGCAAAACCTTCTCTGCCATCACTCCCGCAATGCCACCGCCTCCCAGAAAACTGCGGGTGTAGGCGCGGGTCATCTTGCCGGCAACCCACCCCGTAATCGGCGCGTTCAGAACCTTGTCGCCGTTCTTCAGGTGCTCCACCCCCGGGCCTACGGCGATCACTTCCCCCGCCATGTCAGACCCAGCAACCTGCGGCTCTTCGAGAGCGCGCCCATAGCGACCCTCCGCGACCATGATGTCGCGGTAATTCAGCGACCACGCGTGGCACTTCACCAGCGCCATGCCCGGGCCCGGCTCACCCGGGTCCGCCACCGTCGCGACCCGCATGTGCTCCAAACCCGTACCGTCAACGATCACTGCGCGCATTGCATATCTCCTAAGCTGTCAAGGCCTGACTACCGCTCCAAAATGCCTTGCGCGCTCACCGTGGCAAAGGGATTTTTGCCTTAGGATACGAGCTCAACTGCGCGGAGGCATCACCATGACCATCTCAGAGCAACGATCAGAAGGCGTCCGCGAGGGACTGATGCTTTGCATGATGCTGGCATCCGCCATGGACGGAAAATTCCGCCGCGAGGAAACTCGCGAAATGGCCATGATCGTCGACCGCGAGCCGGAATTTTCCGGCGAATCCTCCGACGACTTTGAGCGCCTCCTCGGTCGCGCAGAGATGGACCTCCACCGCAATCCCGACCAACTCATGGAACTCATCCTCGAGCTCCTCCAAGACGAAACCAGCCGCCGCCGTGGCCTCGAATTCGCCACCCGCGTCGCCGTCTCCGACGGCTTCGTCACCGAGGACGAAGTCGCCCTCCTCCAGCGTCTCACCAAGCGCATGGGTCTCGACCCATCGGTCTTCCGCGGCTGCGTCGAACGTAGCCAACGTTACCTCGTCCGCCTCATGATGCTCTACCTCGTAAGTCTCTCCGCCACCGCCGACGGCGTCGGCCATCCTGTCGAGTACGAACAAATGATCCCTCTCGTCCTCTCGCTTCCTGTCTTTCAGGGAGTCACCACCGACGAGTTTGGCTGGCTAGGGCGCTCCGTCCGCAGCCATCTCGATGTCGTTCGCAGCGAGTGGGGCATCGACTACGTCGCCAGCACCCTCGTCCGCGCCGGCGAGATCATGAAAGACGACACACTCACCGAACAGGCTCTCAAAGTCGTCACCAGTGGCATCATGGCCGACGGACAGCTCCACGAATCCGAACGAGAGTTCGCCATCAAGATCGCCAACAAACTCGGTCTCGAATACGAATTCAGCGAAGAGATCGTCCGAGCCACCGTCCGCGAGTCCCAAGAACTCCGCAAGATCTAGCCCCCCACTCAAGCAACGGCCCACTGAGATCGTCGGCGGCCAGCCGGCCTATTGAGTCCCCGCCGATCATCAACAGCACCCGCCTGCCCATGGTGAGCGCGAAACCGCGCCCCCACCACCTCACTCTCAAATTCCCTTTCCCCGCGTGGGGGGCTCTCTCACCCTTTGCGCCATGAATATCTTGTTTGTAGGCGACATCTTCGGCAAGCCCGGCCGCACCGCGATTCGCAAGCTCCTCCCGGAAGCAAAGAGGAAGTACGAAGCCGACATCGTCATCGCCAACTGCGAAAACTCCGCCGGAGGCAAGGGCG
>JAUIJJ010000055.1 GCA_030431385.1 bacterium
AGTCCGACACCACTATCCCCGTCGGTTCGTCATCCCGCTCAGACCCAAAGTCGCGAGCCCACATCGGCGCGCCATCACTCTGCGAAAACTTTGCAATGAAGACGTCGGTCCTGCCTTCATTTTCGAGCGTGTCATTGCCGATCGTCGTGTCGCTAGAGAATGTTCCTGACACCACGATTGAGCCATCCGGCGCGATCCTGATGTATTCGCCATTCAGGTTCGGGTAGGAGTTGGACCAAATCCGGTTTCCGCTCGGCGAGAGCTTCGCCACCAGCAAACCTGATGTGAGCGTCGTTCCGTCGAAATCGGTACCGTCAGAACCGGACCCGGTCACGTAGATGTTCCCTGCACTGTCTGTCACCATGTCCGAAATCCGCGACGAGTTCGTGTTGGGGTTCTCCCACTGTTTCGACCAGATGTGGTTTCCGTCTTCGTCGTACTTAGCCATGAACATTGCTGTTTCGTCGGAGTCGAGTGCCCCGCCTCCAAAATCGACGGCGAGATTGGCTTTGCTTCCTGCGATAATGACGTCACCCATGGCGTCGATGTGGACCCCGCCGACGCGGCCGTTGCTTCCGATGTCAAACCGCTTCGCCCAAAGAATCGCGCCGCGCGGGAACACGGCGTTCTCAAGCGCCTCGATGCGTGCCAGCAGTTCATCCACATTCGCGCTTTCAGAATCCAACGAACGAAACGCATACGGAACCGCGAGAAAGCTTTGCCGGGGGAGGAATTCCGCACCGACACTGCCGCCAGCGTCACCCGCCTTGATCCCCAGATACGCATTCGGGCCCGTGAATGCAGCATTGACAGGTCGGCTTTGGCTATCCTCTGAAAGGACAACGTTAAAGCTGCCGTCGATCAATTGAACGTTATCAAAAACCTGCGGCCCCCACAAAGGGGCACCCCCGGTTTCCGTCACGTAGATATTGAATTCCAGCTTCTTGGTCCCTTCCAGCGGATCGCCATTCGAATCGACGAGCCGACCCTGATAGTTCACCATGGAGGGAACGTTCTGAGCACTCGCAAGGGCACTCAGAAGTAGAACTGACACGAGAGCAATGATACGCACTGCTGGCTCCTTTCGCATTTACCCGCTCTTTTAGAGACGGGGTGTAAACCGGTGGTTGATAATCACTTCAATATCGTCGACCTGTTCCAGATTGAGTAGGTCCAAGCCGCCGGGCGAACCGTCGGCATCGAAGATCGTAAACTCCAGATTCCATCGTGTGTTCGCTACGCTGCGTTCCTTGAAGAACGTATTCTCGGGGACATCGGGCAGCGTCGTCGTTCCTGCGGGGAGGCCCAGCTCCATTCGAATCGGTGCGCGGAGGCTCTCTCGAAACTCGAAACTCTCGCCGCCGTCTTGCGTGAACCACAATCGACTCGAGTAAGCCGTAAACTCATCCTTCACCAGCTGTGGCATGTCCGGGTTAAAAGTACCGACCGTTCCCTGCCTGATCAGCTGAGCTCCGCCGTCGGAAAGGAATCCATTGATGAACCCGCCTCCGGACATGTTGCCGGGAACGTTGATCTTGATCCACTGAATCTTGTCGAGCCAGGTGCCGAGTTCCGTTGGCGTACCCTGATTATCGAATTCGGGCCCGAGGAAGAACTGGCTTCCCGGCGGAGAGAAGGCCGTCCCGAAGACTATCGAAACCGCCCGGTCGCCATTGTCTCGCGTAACCGTGTTCGCGTTAAGGTAGCTGCGAAACGCATCCTTTGCTCGGACAAGCTCGCCGGTGACCGGGTCTGGGTAGAATAGCGCCTCGCTGTTGTTTCCCAGATCGCGGTAACCGAGTAGATCCTCGCGCAGTGAAATGCTGTCAGAGTTCGTGCCCGTTCCAGGACCGAACGACTGTGCGCCGTCGTACAGTTCCATCGCCGCGAGCATCTGCGAAAGCTCTCGCGAGTTCCGAGTCCGGAAGAGCTCGTCGATCGACCACGTTCGTTCGCCGACGGTGCGCCGGAAGGGCTGATTCCACTTATACTCAAGAGCACGGGCGGTAAAGAACAGCCAGTCCTGCGCTTCGCGGAATGTCTCGCTCGCGCGCTGCACTGATTCCTGCGCCCGCAGATAGTGAAGCGGGTCGGAGAAGAACCGCTCACTCGCGAACTGCGCATCATCGTTGTAGAAATTCTCGATCTGAGCGAGCTCGTTGTACAGCGTCGACAAGCGCACCATTTCCTGGCGCAGCGAAAGCTCAGCCTGCTTCGACTCCACTGCCAGCGTCGCAAGATTCAGCGTCAGGTTCTTAACAAGCGCCGCACTGTTGGCGTCGAGAATCTGATCATTGAGAGAAGTAATCGCAGCGTCTTCGAGTCCCGCGAGCCGCTCTAGCTGACCTTCCTTCTCAGCAATCGAGAGCTCTGCCCCCGTTTGAACGCCGACATTAACAACTCCGAGAACGCCGGCAAAAACCGCAGCACCCACGCCGAATGGTCCGGCCGTGAACATGTTGCCGATCATATCGCTTATGCCCTGCGAGGTCGCCTGAGCAGCTCGCCAATCGCCGATCTCTTCACGCAAATCGGCACGCATGTTTCCGTATTCGATCTGAACCTGCTCGATGGCGTTGTTCACGCCCGCTTCGATGCCGCGACGCTCGATCTCGTTCTGAATCTCGGCGTACACATTATTGATCCTCACGCCGTTTTCTTCGATCCTTGTGCGAGCCAGTTCGATGCTGACACGTTGGTCAGCGATCAACCCCACCGTAGGGGAGCCCGGGTTGTAGCCCGGCTCGCCGGGAACCGCGCCAACCAATTGGAACGCCCGGTCGTCGAAGTCCCTTAGAACATTGAACATCTGCTCATCGAGCTGATCTTCGTAGCCTCGATAGTCCAGATACCTGTTCTGGGCACGCTCGAATTCTGACTGAGCAACCGCCAGTGGGCGAATCGGAGGATCGGTTAGCTCACTGATCCAAGTTGCAAGCGTGTTGTAGGAGTCGAAAAACTCGTCCTGACCGCTCTGGAAACCCGTCGTCAAAATCAGGAAGTCTGGCTGAAACCCGAGGGGGTTCAGGTCGCCGTCGATGATCCTTCGCACCTCAGTGAGGTTCGCAATCCCCGTTTGCCAGCGATCAATCGATGCTCTCAAACCGGAGTCGGGGAAGTCCTGAGGATCGAGGTCAGGGAACATCCCAAGCAGCAATTCGCCGTTGAAGTGGCTAACATTGTAGCCCTCGCTTATCAGCTCGTTGGCCATCTCCAGGTTCGGGTCGTCAGGGTTCTCCGGGTCGGAATTCTGGAACAGGAGGTACGCCGCTTCCGACAGGCCCTCGTTGTAGTCTCCCAAAACACTCATTAGCAGTACGAGCTCCCGGTACCCCTTATAGAGTTCCGGGTAATCGGGAAGCGGATCAGCGCCTTCCGACGGCACAAACTCAACTTCGCCCTCAGAATTGATATACTGTCCCGCCATTCCTTTGAGGTTAGGGACGTTTTTCTGAAATGCGTAGTAGCCAAGCGGCGTACCGGAGGACTGGCTCGAATCGAACTCGCTGATCTTGAACGCGAACGGATCATTGAGCAGCTCGCCGTACTGATCGAGAATCACCCGGTAGGTATCGAGAATCCCGCCCTCATCGGTCCACAGGGCGATTTCCATCGGGATCGTCGAGTCTGGCGGCGCGCCCGAGATGATATCCAACTTCAGGCGATTCAACTCATCGAGCTGAATCTTCACGAACTGGAGCTCTGCCACCGCGCGGTCATAGAAGAGATCGAGTAGCGCGATTTGTAGCTCCTCATTGAGCGGGTCGCCAATCAGCGCATTGCGGATGGTGCGCTCGGCTTCGAGCGCCCGTGCGCGTTCCGCTTCGCCATACCAATCGGCCATCATGTCGTAGTTTGCGCGAATGGGAGCTTCTGGGTTCGGTGTGCCATCATCATCCGTATCATCGTGCTGAAAGAGAAGCGCACGGTAGCGGAAGGCGGCGTTTTCCGGTGTATCGTCACCCGAGCCTGTTGCATCTTCGTAGTACAACTTCGCGCGGACGCTGTTGATCGTCTCCTCGACCGCCGCGTCGCTAAACGTCATCGACTGAGCGGGTACGCCGATCGCCGAGCGTTGTAGGAAAACGGCCCCATCTGTCGTGTTCGCTCCAATGTGCCCGCTGAACGCGGTGATGGCTCCGGTATTCGTTTTTGAACCGGAACTATTCAAGAAGCCCGAAGTGAGGCGACTCGTGCTATCGATATCATCCTGTGGAACGCGTGGCGCAGCCGTCCCGACCGAAGCCGTCGCGAGAGCCAGCAGGAGCGCGGTCAATCGTCTCTTCACGGCGTCGCTCCTTTCGCATCGGAGAACTGTCGCATCAGCGTAAGATTGTCGCTGGGAACGGGCTGGACCCTTCTAACCATCGAAAAAGTTCCATTGGTCGTACGGTTGAGGTAGTCGTCGGCGCTGTCTACTGCTCGCAGCAACTCCGTCGCCTCGCCACTGATGAGATCGTCGGTGAACCGCGACCCCGGAACGATTGTTCCAGCGCGCAGCTCAAGCTCCCGCTCCAAAGGTTTCCGGAACATCAGGTCGTCTGTATCGATGGCGGCCGGCGCAGTCTTCGCCATGAAGTCACCATTCGCGAAGACAATGGTACCGAGTGGGAAATCGCCTTCCGGGAAAGTCCCATTGCCGTCGCTCATCAGCTTGCCAGATACGCTCGAGCCGTTTCGTATGATCTCCATTGTGAAGTCGTAGTCTGCGTACCCATTGATAACCGCTCCATCCCAGATTCGGTCGTTGTCGTTGAGGTAGATCGTGTGAATTTGAGTGTACCCCAAATCGAATGAATCAGAGGCGAGCAGTAGCAATTCGATCGTCTCGACGTCTTCCTCTCGGTTGCTGTCATCAATGAGATCGATCGGGATCCTTCCCGTCAGTCCATCAACTGAAACTGAGTTCGATCCACCCGCATAGTCTTGGCCCAAGGAAGCCGTGCCAGAGGCCGACCAACTGACCGTCCCCGAGTACGGCCTGTCGAAGAAAACCTCGACCTCAATGCGCTCATTCCCCTCGACGGCGAAAGACGAGGCGACCGCAAAGCTCGCAATGGGCGAACCTTCCGCATTGAACTGAAGCAGAAGATCGGCGACGTCGACGATGCCGTCGTCGTTCTTGTCCGCTTGCGCCAATTCGACGGGGGAGAGCTGGCTCCGCCCGAGAAGGGCTCCGGCGATATCCTGCGCTTGTGCCACTGATGTGCCTAACACCAGTAGCGCCAGTGCGAAAAGCACCGCGCGCGAATTGGTATCCCTGCGGGGAAACCAAATCATCTTTGATCCAATTGCATTGATCATCAAACAACCTGTGCGTTTCTCTATGTACCTCGCGAGTTACGGCGAGATCGAGTTGCATGTCAACGTAGATCGGAGAAACTCACGATTCATCGCTGAAGTCCTCATTGCGATGGACGAACTCGCACTTCGAAGGTGAAGTTTATCTAGCACCTGCGCGTAAGATATACGTGGCCCCTTGCGGGTCCGGTGAGTTGACGCATTTTCGGGAGTATCACCGCCATGAAGATTTCAGCCTGGTCAGTGGGACGCCCCATCACGACGCTCATGGCATCTCTGGCCGTTGTAGTTCTCGGACTGGTCTCCTATCGACAGCTCGCCGTTCAGCTCATCCCCGACATCACAATCCCCACCGTAGCCGTTTTCGCCAGCGCCGACAAATCGACCGAGGAAAATCTCGAGAACATCACCAAAGAGGTCGAAAGCATCCTCGCCGAAATGCCCCGGCTCAAGGGCATGGTCTCGTACACTGGCAGCTCGTGGGTTTGGCTCCGCGCTGACTTCGAGTACGGGACCGATATCCAGTACGTGATGGTGGACCTCGAGGAGCGCCTCGCCGAGTTCCGCAACAATCTCGACGATCGCCGCACCTTCATCGACGCGTTCCCATTCAGCACGACCGAGTTCGTCGCGACCTTCATGGAGCTCAGCGTACTCGGCGACGGCGATCTCGACGCGCTCTTCGAAACCGCTTCCGACAAAGTCGAGCAGCAGCTCAGGTCGATCAGCGGTGTCGCCCAAGTGGAGATGCGCGGCCTCACCGCTAAAGCTGCCACAGTCGACATCAATCCCGACCTCCTCGCGGCTTACGGTCTCAACTACCCCTCAGTCCTCGGGAAAATGCGCACCGCCGTCGCTGATGATACGTTCCTCGGCTCCGTGGAAACAGGCGTCGAAACTTTCTACGTCAGAATGAACGACAAAGTTCGGACAGTGGAGCAACTCGCCGATATCCGCGTTGACGATCAAGGGATCGTCAAGCTCTCCGACGTCGCCCTGATCGAGATGGGGAATGTCGTCAATCAGTGGGTGAATCGTCAGGACGGTAAGAACGCCATCGGCATCGAGCTGCAACGGGAAGCCGGCGAGAACATGATCGACCTCGCTCGCAAGACCCGCGAGCGCATCGATGAGATCAATGAAACGCTCCCCGACGGCGTCGAGTTGGTCATCCGCGAGGACTACGCAGACTACATCGAAAGCGCCATCAACAACGTTAAGCGCCTGGCTGGAATCGGCGCGCTTTTCGCCCTCATGGTTCCGCTCTTCTTCTTCCGCTCCCTCCGCGTCGCGCTTATCGTATTCGTTTCCGTTCCGATCAGTCTGGTCGCCGTATTCAATCTCTTCTACGCCTTCGGAATGAGCATCAACATCTTCTCGATCATCGGGCTCGCTCTCGGTGTGGGCATGCTCGTCGACAACTCGATTGTGGTGGTAGAGAACGCGTTCCGATTACATAGTCTCGGCCATTCACCTGCCGAAGCCGCCAAGCTCGGCGGGGTAGAGGTGGGGCGCGGGCTCTTCGCTGCGACTCTCACGACTGTGGCCGTCTTCGTGCCCATGGTCTTCATGGAAGGCGAGTTCAAGCTCTTCATCAAGGAGCCGACCCTCGCGCTGATCTTCCCGCTGATCCTGTCGCTCCTCGTCGCGCTGACGTTGGTGCCCGTGTTCACGTTCATGGTTCTGCGAACCATAGCGCCGACGTCTATATCTGGCGGGCGCACGCGGCTTCGTTCCCTCTACGCGACGGTGCTCAAATGGTCGCTTCGCCACCGCGGTCAGGTCGTCTTCCTGATCCTTCTCGCACTCACATTCACTTCGCTGGAAAGCTGCCAACGAATTCGCCAGTCCGCGCAGACTCAGGAAGCGAATAACGAAACTTTCCGCGTCTACTTTCAGGCACTCCCAAGCTCGACTCTCTCCGAGGTCAACCGCGCCGTCATGGCCATCGAAGACCGTCTTGTCGAGCATCCCGACATCGAGACGTTCAACGTCTGGTTCAGCAGCGAGCGCGGTGGAATTTGGGCGCGGTTGAAAGAGGTCGACGAGCGTGAAGAAGAGCGGAGCTGGGCCGAGATTCGAGGCACCATCGTCGATTTTATCGGTCCCATCCCCGGCGTGGAGATCTCCCTGCGTAGGCGTGACCGTCCGATCGATGACGCCCCGATGAATCTCGGCAATCGCGAGGAACTGGAGTTGCAGGGGCTAGACGCTACAGTCGTCAACGCCTACGCCGAACGGCTCATGGACGCGATGCGCAACCACCCGCAGATCACCTTGGTCCAGTTCGAGGAAGATCGCTCCGACCCGCTCTACCTCGCCTCCGTCGACAGAGAAAAGACCCGGCTCTTCGACATCAACTCAGAGATGATCGGCAACTACGTTAGCTCCTCAAGATCCTCAGGGACCGTCTCGCGCATTCGAATCGAAGACGGCGAGGAACAGACCGACGTCTCAATCTCGCTCACGGGTATCGACGGCGGAACAGTCGACGAATTGAAGTCCATGCCCGTCTTCAGCATGCGCGGCATGACCGTTCCCTTCGGCGACCTCACGACTCTCGGCGTCTCGAAGAGCGATGCCCGCGTCCGCCGCAGCAACCGCCAAAGCAGCGTTGACATTGAATACAACTACCTCCCGAACACCGATGTTGGTGAACTCTCCGACGACATCAAAAAGATTGCCGCGCAGCTCCCCAACCCCGCCGGCATCGTCATGGAAATGCAGGGCGAGGCCCGACGCCTCGAAGACCGCGAGAGCGACTTCATCTTCATGATCCTCGCCGGGACGCTGCTCATCTATGTTGTGATGGCGGCAGTATTCGAAAGCTTCTGGATCCCCTTCATCATCGTCCTGACGAACCCACTCATGCTCATAGGAATCGTGTGGGGGCTCGATCTTGCCGACCTCCCCCTCGACGACCTCGCAGCATTCGGCATCATCCTCCTCATCGGGCTCGCCGTGAACAACGGCATCGTCCTAATGGATCGAGCGGTGACTCTTCGAAGGGAGGGGCACAGCCGATCGCGCGCGGTCTTCTCCGCATCACTGACTCGCCTCCGCCCGATCATCATGACCTACCTCACAACTGTTCTCGGTCTGGCACCCATGGCCTTCTTCGGCGAGGAGGGCGATCAATGGCGCCCGGTTGCTGTCGTGATCATCGGTGGCCTCACGAGCGCGACCGTCCTCACACTCGTTGTCCTGCCCTGCTTCTACATGATGGGCGACGACTTCGTGCAGTGGTCCCGGGGCCCGTTCCTCGCCTTCATCGGAGGAATCTTTACAACGATCGAATCGTTCATCAATCGCGTCACCAAAGCCACGAAGGCTGTCCTCTGCTTCTGGCGCTGGAAACCCCTCACCTGGCCCCGTCGCGGCTGGAACAGCGGCAAGGCGCTCTTCTGGTTCTTGGTCCGCACTCCCGGCAGGATCATTCGCTTCGCGCTCTGGGCCGTCATGGCGACGCTGAGATTCATCCGTAGCGCTTTCGGAGATGCGTTCTTCGTGATTGGTCAGGTTCTTCCATGGAAGAAGCGGAAGAAGACACCCGCGACCGCGACCGTTCCCCACGCGCCAGCAATGCTCGCCGAGGGCGACTCGCCGGTCGAGCTATCGAACATTCAGGTGATCTTCAGCTCAAACGAGGGCTCGATCCCCATTCGCAGGCTCTGGAACCGAAACGCCAGCTCGAAGGTCCACGCGCTCAAAGGCGTCAACCTCACCATGGAACGCGGCCTCTTCGGCCTCCTCGGGCCAAACGGAGCTGGTAAGACCACCATGCTGCGCTGCATCGCTGGCCTGCTCGAACCCACCCGAGGCACTGTCCGCGTCTTCGGACACGCCCACCGCGACCAGGCCGAGCAACTCGCCCCCCTCGTCGGCTACCTTCCGCAGAACCACGGACACTATGATTGGATGACGCTGGAGGAATACCTCGAGTACTTCGCGATGCTCACCGCACGCACAATCCGGCGCGCCCGTGCCGTCGGCAGCGGCGGGCCCCTCGCTGACCGCCTGGATTCCCTCCTCAGCCTCGACGAACCCGCGTCGCGCCGCCAAGCCATCCTCGCCGCCGTCGCCGAGGTAAACCTCACCGACGTGCTCGACCGAAAGCTCGGCACGTTCTCCGGCGGAATGAAGCAGCGCGCCGGCATCGCCCGCGTTCTGCTTCAGGCCCCCCCGATCATCATCGTCGATGAACCCACCGCTGGCCTCGATCCTGTCGAGCGCGTGAAAGTGCGCCTGCTGCTCTCGCGCCTGGCCGAACAGCGCCTCGTCATCTTCTCCACACACATCGTCGACGACCTCGAACACGCCTGCCACACCATCGGCGTCATGGACCGAGGGAAGCTCATCTGGAACGGCCCGCCCGACGAACTGCGTCAAAGCTGGAACGGCCGCATTTGGGAAGTCCTCTCAACCGGCGAAAGCACCGAATCACTCCGCGAAGGCCTCGTCGCCCGCGGCAGCCGAATCCTCTTCCAAATCGCCAGAGAACACGGCGAAGGCTTCCGAGTCCTCTCCGGCACAGCCCCCAGCGAAAACTCCCGCCAAGTAGACCCCTCCCTCGAAGACGCCCTCTTGGCGGTGCTGGGAGACAAGCGGGTCGGGGCTTGAGGAGGGAGCGGGGGAGGCATCACTTATCCTCGGAATGCCTGGGGCAGCATCCGCACAAGAAGGACACGGCACATGAAACCCGAAATGATACGCACACTACACAAGCAGTTTGAAAGCATCGCTGAGATCGAAGAAAGCGGACTCGAGGTTTGGTTCGCGAGAGATCTGGCAAAGCTGCTAGGATATGCTCAGTGGAGGAATTTCACAGAAGTTATCCGGAAGGCAAAAGATGCCTGCGAAAACTCCGGGCACGATCCACTAGACCATTTTGCCGACGTCAGCAAAAAGGTCACGCTGGGTTCTGGAGCAGAACGAGATATCGATGACCTCGCACTTACGAGATACGCCTGCTACTTAGTTGCTCAGAACGGAGACCCAAGAAAAGAAGCCATAGCCTTCGCTCAGACCTACTTCGCGGTTCAAACGCGGAAGCAGGAACTGATCGAAAAACGCATGGGAGAATTAGACAGGATTCAGGCTCGCAAGAAGCTGACTGTCTCTGAGAAAGAGCTATCGCAAATCATATTCGAACGAGTTAAGGATGAAAAGAGCTTCGGAATCATTCGGAGCAAAGGCGACCAAGCGCTCTTCGGTGGTAACACAACCGCTGAAATGAAACTGAGGCTGCAGGTACCCAAGGGGAGACCATTGGCCGATTTCCTCCCGACAATCACAATCAAGGCGAAGGACTTCGCCAACGAAATCACAAACTTTAACATCAAAAAAGATGGCCTCAGAACGGAACAGACGATCGCTGGGGAGCATGTAAAGAACAACAAGGATGTCCGCCAACTGCTGACCGACCGAAAGATTCTTCCAGAAAACTTACCTCCGGCAGAAGATGTCAAAAAAGTGGAGCGTCGACTCACTTCAGAGCAGAAGAAGCTTCCGAAGCAAAAACGTAGCAAGAAACCGAAGAAGTGAACACACCTTCATGGGAGACAAACGAGTAGGGGCTTAACTACCAGCCCTCCGCTTTACTCAATAATATACAGATCCACTTGTTCCGGTTCGGGTGGGGGAGGGGCGGCTAGGGCGAATGCGCCCAGATCGCTCACCGTGGCAGTCGCCGTCCCCGTCGTGATCGTTGTGTCCAGCGCCGTCCACGGGCCGACGATTGTTTCCGCGTGGTAGAGGCTCCATGTATCGGGCTCGCCGTTGAGGAGAGCCACCTCGTCGGGAACCCATCGGAACGAGACCTCCGCAGTTCCGAAACCGGTACGCTCGGACTCGAGAATCCAGTGCGAAGTCGCGACCTGATCAAGCGGGTCGAGCCCTTCAATGTCTTGGTTTGAGTAAACGATCCGCGCCGTCACCGTGGTTGGTTCTGCAAAGCCGCTCGTCCGGAAATCGATGTCCTCGAAGTCCAGTGTCGCACGTACTGTCGGCCCGAAGTTGATGGGCGGGATCGGCTCGCCCGAGCCTCCCGGCGCCGCGAAGGCCGACGCGCTGCTCGAAGTCACTGCCGGCGACCGTTTGCCATACAGCACGTACACCGAGTTGTCCTCGCCGCGATATGCTGCCAGATCGCCGATGCCATCGCCATTTACGTCGCCCAAGGGATACGGTTCGCTGAACCGCTCGCCTTGTTCTTCACCGCGAAAGAGGAATCCGTTATTGCCGTCGATGCTACCAAGCGTCGACGTGCTAAGGTTGAAGAACGGCGCCGTGCCATAGATCGTATAAATCTTTCCCGAATCGAGACGCACATCATCGGCGCCGCCTGCCGCGCCGAACAGGTCCGCGATTCCGTCGCCGTTGATATCCAGCGGGTCCCTTCCGATAAAGGCGAAACGGTGCTGGAACCCCTGACCAATCACCGCAGACCCGTAGGAGAGCGTGAAACCTGGCCCAATGCCGCCAGGTCCCGTTGGAATCACCCAACCCGAGCCAACTGCCGTGTTGCCATTGGGGTGATCGTACACCGGATTGCTAATCGAGAGTTCCGGGTATCCATCCGAGTTAAGGTCACCGGCATTGAAGAACTGCACCCCGTTTGTAATGTTCGCGAAGAGCGCTTCGACGCCCAGTATCACCGAACCCAGCGTGCCATTTCCCCCATTCTCAGGATAGAGAGTCGACAAGTCCACGCTGGCCGGCCAGTTGCGCCGACCGTGGATCACGAAGAACTCTCCACGGTTTGAAACAGCGTCGCCGGGCCCCGCGCCGGCGTGGTTCAACACCAGCAGATCACCGACTCCATCGCCATTCACGTCGCCAGCGGAATTGAGGCCACGGCCCGTATAGTCCGACCCCGGCCCGACCAGAACAGTCCCGTTCGCTCCGTTGATTCCATTGAGGTCAAAGCCCGGCCCAAAGTTCCCAGGCGTTCCGAAGATCACATAAATCTCGCCAGAGTTTGGACGCACACCCGTAAAGCTGTCAGCATAAGAACCCATGACCAGGTCATCGTACCCATCACCGTTCAAGTCTATCAAGTTGATGTCCACCCCAAGGCGCTTGTCGGTTTGCCGCCCGAACACCACAAAACCCCGGTCGCCCGTATTCCCGTGGAGAGTCGAGAGGTAGTCGGTCGTCGTCGACAACAGCCCGCCCGGCCTGCCGAAGAACAGGTAGCACGCCCCATCGTAGTTCTGCGTCCCGTTGTCGGTCGTATCGAAAATGGGATCAGAAACCGCCAGATCAGCATACCCATCACCGTTGAAATCCCCCCCCGCGAACGCTTTACCAAACGACGAAAACGATGCCCGTGTGTTATAGACGACAAAGCCGTCCGATGGCGCGATTGCCGGTGGGGTCAGCGATTGAGGCAGACCGGGATTCTTTCCGTAAACAACAACCACTTCGCCAGCGCCGAAGATGTTATCTGCGATCCCGGCTCCGTTGCTGCTGCCGATCGCGAAGTCATCGATCCCATCGCCGTTGAAATCGCCCAAGGGCCGCGTGGGCCGGCCGAACTCGAAGTCCGACCCCCCACCAGGGATCACGACACCGTCGCTGGCGGAAAAGTCATCAACGTCGACTGTCGGCGGAAACTGAGCATATGCGCTCGAACCAAAAAGTAACACTGCAGTGAAAAGTGTTTGGCGAATCATCTGAACCATCCCGCACGAGACAAATTTAGCAGCTTCAGCCGGGGCGAAGATCAGTGCCTGAGAGGTACATCCACACGCGACCTGCCCAGATGGTGGGCAGGTTCGGAGAGCACAAACTGAAGGCCGCTTAACGCCTAAACACTCCACCCCGCAGCGCCTCCCGTCAAGTCCAAGGACCCGTTCCGAAAGCCCAACTCGGCCCCCATCGTTCACTCCCCGAAGTTGTCCTTGCTTTGATAAGGGGGCGAGATGTCTGCTCTTGCCTATCGACTCTCTTGGGAGAGACCCCCTGATAGTTGCGCATGTAAAAGCCCCAATTCGCTACCCGCTGCTGGCAATCCTTCTGCTGGGCATGGGGACTTTTTTATGGCACTCGGTCGAGCATGCTGGCCACTCCCATCAATTGGCAGGCGAATGTGCACTCTGCCAGTTCGGGCATGTCGGTGATGTTCCTCCTGTAAATGGGGAGCCCATCGCGGCCCCGGAGCCGGCAACCGACGCCCCTCCCGAACTAGAGTCGCAAGTCGTTCAATCGATTTCGACATCCCCGCCTCCCCCCGTCCGCGGACCCCCTCGTTAACCGGTCTGCCTCACAGAGTAAACAAACCAAACACGCGTAACGTTCTGCGTTGCGGAATTCGTAGATGCCCTGAATTTTCAGGCTCATTGTGAATTGGAGTTATGTCATGTTTCGATGT
>JAUIJJ010000056.1 GCA_030431385.1 bacterium
AATCGTGTTAGACCCCATAACCAGAATTCCCCCGATCCTGAAGAGATTCAATTTCTCTCCTCCGCCAAAGGCGAGGAAGCAAGTCTGAATCAGGTAGATATACGCGGAAGTGTGTATCCCTGGAAACAGCGAAAGGTCCGTGAGCCTATGCAGTGACAGCACCGGAGGTGCAGTCGCATGTAGCACGGGGTCAGGGTGAGCGAGCAAAGCGAGCCAACCGCAGCCCCGTGAACGGTTGACATGAAGCCGCGCACCGGAGGTGTGCCAGCAGCAAGTTAGCAAGTGGACTTGACGCAGAAAATCTCACATAGAGTTTTCCCATCAAGGCGCTCGATCGAGGAATAGGCAAACTCGCAAAGCGAGTGTCGCGAGTACGCCTCCGGCGCACGTCTTTACCAGCTGCTAACACGGAGCCGCGACCAGCCTCGCTTTGCTCGGCAGGTCTTGCACCGCGCTACATGCAATCACCCCTCCGGGGCTTTAGCGTGCGACAGTTTCCGAGACAATCCGGCAGTTTCTGAAACAAACTATTCACTGTTTGAGTAGGTGTTCCACACGCTGGCGATTCGCTGACGTACAGGCCAGAGTGTGACGAATCATCGAGATTCGCCATGCGCGCTCAATTGGAACCAGTTACCAACACAGCACAGCCCGATTGATACTAAAACGAGATTAGGGATGTTTACCTAGTAACACAGGTCCGGGCGCGAACAGTAGCGGATCACATCCGTTGCACCGTCTGATGTGCTTTGTTGCTACCACAACGCGGAATATGCAGAGTGGCAAAATCCCGAGTCGAAACAGAGGGACCATATACTTGAAACCGACAGCAATCTCTAGTAGAGTTGAAACCTTCGCGGGTTTTGTGATGCCCTTCCCTTTGGTTATATAATTTGCGAGTGTCTTCTTCCCGAATACGATATGGAAGATAGCGACTACGCCAACTTGAAACGAATCTGTCGGATGAGAGATCGCGGTAACTTGATGCGTTGAACATTAAGAACTTTCCCCTCTCGACAATCATCCCGCCTTGCCCGTGGCCGCCGGTACTCGTCAGTGCATTTTGAATTGCTTCCTCAAAGCATTATCGGGATTCTCGGATTCTCATCCCACGAACGAGCAAGACGTTCAATTCTCGAATTGGAGAACCTTCAATGGGCACAAGCCGTTGCGACAGAAACTTGAGACGTGCCTGCATGGCACCTGTTTTGGCCTTGGTAATGTTGTTTCCCACGTTTGCACAATCGCAGGTGCCGCTCGATTCCTCATTCACTTATCAAGGGCGCCTTCTTCAAAACGGCGTTGCCGTGGATGGCACCTACGATCTTTCATTCGATCTCTATAGCGATGCCGATGGAGCCAACTTGCTTGGTTCAGACTGTCTCAATGATGTCGTCATCGCGAACGGGCTGATCAGTGCAACGCTCGATTTCGGCCCCGCATTTCTCGCCGCAGACAAACGGTGGCTCGGAATCAAACTGCGGCCTGATAGCGGCGAAGCCTGCGACCCAGATATCGGCTCCTACGTACAGCTGCTTCCATTTCAGGAACTCACTCCGGCCCCCCAGGCCTCCTACGCGTTGGAGGCTGATGGCGGTTCCTCCACATCCGCTTTCGATGTCATGATTTCCAACCAGCGCGCGTTTCGCGTCGAATCCGGCGTCGATTCTGGTACGTCAGACTTCGCCCCCAACGTGATCGGAGGAGTCTCTCTTAATGGCGCGGGGCCAACCGTCGCAGGTGCAACGATCGGAGGGGGAGGGACGCTCAATTCCCCTAACTCCCCCCTCCCCAATACCGTGAGCGATAGTTTCGGCACTGTCGGCGGTGGGGCTGGAAATCAGGCCGGTGATTCCACAGATGCGAACGACCTTGACCGTTTTGCGACAGTGGGCGGCGGTTCTGGAAACACTGCATCCGCGAGTCTATCGACTGTGTCCGGCGGCAACGGCAACACCGCTTCGGGCAGATGGTCGACCGTCGCCGGGGGAGATACGAACACCGCCTCGGGCGCGTCTTCTGTCGTTGGCGGCGGCGATTTCAACGATGCTACCCTAACCTATTCGACGATCGGTGGTGGCAGGAGCAATATCTCTCGGGGCCAAGGATCCACCGTCGGCGGCGGCATCGATAACATCGCCGATGGCTTTGAATCAGTCGTCTCCGGAGGAACCAACAACAGTGCAAACGATCAATACGCCGCAATCGTGGGCGGCCTCAATAATGTCGCGAACGGGGTCAATTCTTCTATCGGGGGTGGCGAAGGGAACAACACCACAGGCACCCACTCGACGGTCAGTGGAGGTTCTAGCAACCATGCCGAAGGCACCCAATCTACTGTCGGAGGCGGCAACGCGAATCACTCCGAAGGCAGTTACTCAGCTATTGGCGGCGGAACCATTAACACCGCAAGTGCAGGGTGGGCCACCGTGGCAGGAGGAACTCAAAACAACGCCGCCGCGCAACTCGCGATGGTACCGGGAGGTGCCTACAATACAGCCGGAGGCAGTTCCAGTTTTGCGGCAGGATACAGGGCAAAAGTCAGAACCGGTACTGAAGTAGGTGGAAAAGACACGGATGGGGACGAGGGAGCATTTGTGTGGTCCGACTTTTCCGTAGACGCTGACTTTACCAGCACTGGTCCGAACCAGTTTCTCATCCGCGCTGCGGGCAATGTCGGAATCGACACGAACAACCCAACCGCGCAACTCACGGTCAACGCTGGAGGCGCACATGGCCTCCAGATCATCAATAGTTCCGATATTCCATGGGGGATTCGACTGCTGAACGAAAGCTCGGCGCTCAGCGGCGCGGTGCCATTCGAGGGCGGTATCTATATGACCGACGAAGGAACTCTCCGATTAACCACTAACGTTCGGAACTTCCCCAGGAACTACGCGGAACTTGATTCTGCAGGAAACTGGACTGCGACCAGCGACGCTCGTCGGAAGACTAACATGCAGCCGATCTCTCATGCATTGGAAGGTATTCTCAAGCTCGACCCGCTTCGCTACTTCTTTAAAGACGACTCTGGAAACGCCGTCGGCACTCGGCAAATCGGCCTGACCGCACAGGATGTGGAATCGGAGTTTCCCGAACTCGTTCGTAGCACAGAGGATGTGAAATCTCTGAATTACAGTGGCCTCGGCGTCGTCGCCATCGCAGCCCTCAAAGAACTCAAAGCAGAGAAGGACGCAGAGATCAAAGCGCTCGAAGAGCAAAACGCAGAGCTGATGAATCGACTCGAACGAATCGAAAGACTGTTGAAGGTCCCCAGCGAGTAGGATGACCGGGGTAGCACCGCAACAGCTTCGCGAGGAGCAGTAGATATAGTGAGAACGTATGTTAAGTTCGTACCCCATTCTCTCGGCACACGGATCCTCCACAGCTGCATCTGAGTGTTTGTCGTGGCCATCGCCTCGCTTGCAGGATTCTTCTGGCTCGGCACGATCACTATCTTTGCAGGTTCTCGCTATACCGTCGACGATCCGGACTACCATCCTCAGATGATGCTAGATGTGTACACGAGCCTTATTCTCGCCTGCCTCATTTCCATCGCTGGCATTATCGTCTTTGTGCTGAAACGCCTGGCCCTCGGCGATACGTTTGAATTGACCGAACCGCCTGCCAAGTCTCCGCAGAAGCTTGGAAAGGGGAACTTCTTCAGCTTGGAGGCAGTAAGAACGAGGGAATCTTGAATTGGTTACATGCTTTTGCGCACCCGAAGGAGTGGGTTCTCTCCGCTATTGCCGCGCGGTGATGGGGCCAATGCGTTGCACGACGGTCCCGAAGCGACCACCCATCGAATGCCCGGGTGACTAACGGGAACCCGGGGTTACTGGTACCGACTCGACTCGACCCTGAAGGAGTCGCACACCATCCTGCGAAGTCGGGGGATTCACTCGCAACTCCCGCCCCTGTCATTTTACTCTTGCATCGCCGGGGGGGTGTCCTTAGCTTCCCCGACTCGCGCACGGTCTGTGTGCGCGTTGGCCCGAGTGGATGGGTGGCAGAGCGGTCAAATGCACCGGACTGTAAATCCGGCGGGCGGAAGTCCTACGTTGGTTCGAACCCAACCCCATCCACCATTTTTTTCTCTCGTAACGAGATTTCGATGCCTCGGCAATTTGCCGGGGCGTTCGCTGTTTTAGCCCGTTGATCCGCTCAATCGGCCGCTCGGGGGTTGTTGGGGTGTGGTTTTGGGCGACTTCGTTAAATTCTTTTAAATTACCTTCAAATAGTTCTTGCCGTTGTCAGCGCCGCTTCCATAGCAGTGGGCGGAACTCCCCTGACCGGAAAGAAACTGTTCCGGAAAGCGGGCAAGTCAGGTTTCCAGCAGAATTCCAGGAGGTTCTCTTTCCAATGTTCTCCCGCTCTTGTTCGACTCTTTCCACGCTCGCCCTCGCGGCACTTTTGGCTTTCGGTACGGCCGGTTGCATGAAGGCGAAGAAAAAGCCCGAGGTCCGGCTCGCCCGCGACTCGAAGGCCAACACCGACATGCCGACGCTGACGGCGGATCAACAGCGCTCCTTCGGTTCCAATGATTGGGCACCGGGTGGTGCGCCTCCGGCGACGGGTTTTGATGGCTCCGGAAGCATGTCCATCGGCGGCGACACCGGTTTCGAGTACGATCCCGCAGCGGTCGCCTATGACGAGAGCACCGGCGCCATCCAGAACGACGCCAGCCTCGATGGAGTTGAGGCGGGCAGTTTCGTCGCCGATCTCGAAATGGTTCACTTCCCCTACGACAGCTCCGAGATCGCGCCCGAGTGGCAGGTGGTTCTCGACGGCCACGCTGGGTGGTTGTTGGCTCACCCCGACGTCATGGTGCAGGTCGAAGGCCATACCGATGAGCGCGGCACAGAGGAATACAACGTGTCGCTGGGTCAGCGCCGCGCGGATTCCGTGCGCGAGTACCTTGCCAGCTCCGGCGTCGATCCCAAGCGCCTCACGACGATCAGCTACGGCGAGCTACGCCCCATCGACTACGATCAGACCGAAGAGTCCCACAACCTCAACCGCCGCGCGATGTTCCTTGTTTACCAGATGGAAAACCAGGACATGGCAGCCGCTTGGTAACTTGAAGTCAAAATTCTATCGAAGAGATAAAGGATCCTTCCGATGACAACCAAACTGAGTACTTCCCTCCTGTTGATGACCGTTCTCGCTGCATTCCTCACGTCCGGTTGCATTGGGAACAAAACACCCAAGAAGGTAAACGTGAACCGCGCCGACGCCGGCAGCGGCGCACCGATGGCAGAGTTCGGCGGCGAAAGCTCGTGGAACGACCCCTTCGCCTCGGACGAGTTCGCGTCCGACTCGATGAGCGATGACTACGCCGGTATGGACTCGACAGGGTCAGACATGGAAATGGCCGACGGCCAGTTCCCCGAGCTGCTCGGCGGCGAAGAGCTCCCCGAGGGCCGCGCCATTCCCGAGCTTCCCGAAGTGCTGTTCGGCTTCGACAGCTCCGAGATTTCACCGCAGACCATCGCACAGCTTGAGAGCAACGCCGAGTATCTCGAAAAGAACGCCGATTACCACGTCGTTCTTCGCGGGCACACCGACGACCAAGGGACCGACGAATACAACATCGCGCTCGGTTCCCGTCGTGCACAGAACGTCCGCGACTACCTGATCGGCAAAGGCATCATCGCCGATCGGCTCCACACGATGAGCTTCGGCGAGAACATGCCAAAGGTCATCGACGGCGGCGAAGACGCCCGTGCGCAGAATCGCCGCGTCGAATTCTTCATTTTCATGGTCGAGGACGCCGACGAAGTCGCGAGCGCCATGTAGCAGGTTCATTGCTGGAAGAGAACACCTCACCAGACCGGGCGGTAGCGTCCGGTCTGGACTCTTTTTAGGCGCAAACCGCCGCCGCGCCGTAGGCCACCGCTTTCCCTCGACGCGCCTTCTCCACTCATGAGAGAAGAAAAGGCGAACTAGGTTTGCAGCGCCCGCCGTTCGCGAATGTTCTCCTGCCAAGGGACCGACCCGCTCATGCCGCCTCCTGTTGAGGGTGATGCCGAACACTACTTTATCGACGAAGCCGCCCGGCTCGCCGCCGAGGAAATCGCCTCTGCTGGCGGGGTCGAGGTGTTCTTTATCGGGCGCCGTGGTGATCATGGGCTGATCCAGGAAATGGAGTCCCACGCCTACGGCAACCCCGGGACCGTCCCCGCGCTGATCCATCTACTCCGACCCGGCGAGATTTTCATCCACAACCACCCCAACGGCAACCTCATGCCGTCCGATGCGGACCTGAATGTTGCGTCGGTGGTGGGCAACATGGGCGTCGGTTGCTATATCATCAACAACGATTGCTCGCGAGTTCGCTGCGTCGTGCGGCCGCATGATGCGAAGAAAAAAGTCTCCATTGACGGAGCGGAGGTGTTGAGGAAGCTCTCGCCGCGTTCCGCACTATCAAAGGTCATCGACGAGTTCGAGGACCGCCCCCAGCAGCGAACCATGGCCGGCGCGGTAACTGATGCCTTTAACAACGACGGCATTGCGATCATCGAGGCAGGAACCGGCACCGGAAAATCGCTGGCGTACCTCATGCCCTCGGTTTTCTTCGCGCTCAAGAACAATGAACGAGTCATCATCAGCACCAACACGATCAACTTGCAGGAGCAGCTCCTGCACAAAGACTTGCCTGCGATTAGACGCGCGATGGATTCGGAATTGCGCGTCGAGATTGTGAAGGGCCGCGGCAATTACGTTTGCAAGCGCAAGGCTTCCTACGCGAGCGCCGAGGCAGATTCGCTTCTCGAAGACGACTTCGTTCTGGAGCTGAAGCAAGTGCTGGAGTGGGCGAAGACATCCGATACCGGCGACCGCCACGACCTGCCTCTGACGCCGCGTTCGGAGGTCTGGGAGCGCGTCTCCAGCGAGGCGGACAACTGCCTGCGCGTTCGCTGTCCCCACTACGAATCCTGCTTCTTCTACAACTCGCGGAGGCGGGCGGCGCGGGCGAATCTACTGGTCGTGAACCACTCGCTTCTGATGAGCGATTTGGCCGTTCGCCGCGCGAGCGGCAACTGGTCCTCAGCGGCGGTTCTGCCTCCTTACAATCGGGTGATCCTGGACGAGGCGCATCATCTCGAAGAAGTCGCGACGAGCAACCTGTCGATTCAGGTCACGCGCTTTGGGCTACGGCAATTGTTCGGCAGGCTCTACCGCTCGGAGCGCAGCAACAAGGCGCGCGGCTCACTGCCGAGCCTCACCGACACGCTCGATGAGCTAGCCAAAGAGAAGCTGCTTCAGGAGAAGGAAACGCTCACCGGACAGCGCCTGCACACCGAGCTGATCCCACGCCTGCGCGACGTGCGCGACTCGGTCGATTTCATGATGCAGGAGTTCAGCCTGAGCTTCATGAGGGCCGCGCGCGTCCCGCCGCCGCGGCGCGGGGAAACCCCGAAAGTGCGCCTCACCGGCGAGCTCCGCCGCGACCAACTCTGGCGGGACGAGTGCGAGCCTCAAATCGCAGGAATCGCATCCGAGATCGGCAAGTTCGTCGATCTCGCGCGACAGATTTGGTCCGAGTTTGAGGACATGAACGAAGACGCCCAGCGGCGTTTGGTAAACCCGCTGATGGAGTGGCAGGCGATCATGGGGCGCCTCGACGAGCAACGGCGCACGCTCTCCGGCTTCCTGTCAAACGACCAGGAAACATGCCGCTGGGTGGAGCTGTCCGAGCGCGAGCGGGGGAGGACTCTTGTGCGTATGTGTGCGGCGCCGATCGATGTTCGTCAGGTGCTGCGCGAATCCCTTCACGACCGCATGAAATCGGAAGTCATGACCAGCGCGACGCTCACCGTTGACCAACGCTTCGAGTTCTTCGAGGAACGCTGCGGCGTGCCCAAGCCGCGCTTCGAAACCGAGCCGGAACTCGACGAGGACGGCATGCCGATCATCGACGTCGACGTGCCGGCGAGTCGCCCCGTTGAGACGCTCAATCTCGACACGCCCTTCAACTACCGCGAGCAGGTGTTCTTCGCGGTTCCGATGGACCTCGGCGACCCGCGCTCTGCTGACTTCGAAAAGCAACTCGCCGAGGTGATCAATCGTGCCGTCTACATCAGCGGCGGTCGGGCTTTCATTTTGTTTACGAGTTACAGCCAGCTCAATCGCGTCTATCGCCTGTGCGAACCGTCGATCCGCCGCCTCGGAATCGAAGTGCTCAAGCAGGGACAGGAGAACCGTGATCGGTTGCTGAGCCGGTTTCGCGAGGATGAAACCAGCGTGCTATTCGCGACTTCCAGTTTCTGGGAAGGCGTCGACGTCAAGGGCCGCGCGCTCGAGCTGCTCATCATTGCCAAGCTCCCGTTCAGCGTACCGACCGAGCCGATTCAGGAAGCACAATTCGAGGCGCTCAAGCGGCAGGGCCGCGATCCCTTTGACGCACTCGTCGTTCCCCGCGCCGTGATCAGGTTGAAGCAGGGCTTCGGGCGCTTGATTCGCTCGAAGACTGACCGAGGCGCCGTGCTCGTTTGTGACCAGCGAGTGATCAAACAACGCTACGGGAGAAGGTTTCTCCATTCGCTCCCTGATCTCGATGTGTGCCGCGGCTCTACGGAGGAACTGATGTTTGAAATGGAGGCGTTTTTCGACAATCAGGTCGGGCGAGACGCCGACACCCCACCCTCAATTTGAAGACCTTCAACCTTTTCCGCGTATAATCCGAACCGCCACCGGACCCCTTGCGTCCGGCGGCGCACTTGGTGTTTATGACCGAATCTCAACTCAGGATGCTTCTATGAAACATCTCGCCAGACGATGCTTCGCAGCAGCGATCGGGCTGCTTGCTCTCCCCGTGGTCGCTCTCTCTGCGACGTACCACACCAACGAGGCTTTGGCGGCGGCGCTGGACGAAATCGGCTCCCGCCCCGGGTTCGACGTCAGCGAACTCGCGACCGATTCAGAAGGCCGCGCGATGCACATCGTCCGGACCGGAAGCGACGACAACTCAGACCCGGCGATTCTCGTCGTGGCGGGGCTCGACGGCCGCCACTTGGTCGGGACTGAAATGGCCCTCGCAATGGTGCAAGCGCTCTCCGCTGACGACGACGCGCGCGAGAAGTTTGAAGAAACGGTACTCTACGTCATCCCGCGCGTGAACAGTTTCGGCCCCGGGTTCGCCTTCGAAGGGACCATTCAGGAAGTCGCCGGAATCAACGAGTCCAGCGACAGCGACCGCGACGGTCTGACCGATGAGGACGGTGTTGAAGACCTCAACGGCGACGGGCGCATCTCTTGGATTCGCGTCAAGGACCCGAAGGGCACACTGATCGCCGATGGCACCGATGACGCCCTCCTCCGCGAGGCCGACCCCATGGAGAACGAGCGCGGCGAGTGGCTCCTCTTTCGCGAAGGCGTCGACGATGATGCCGACGAGAACTTCGGCGAGGAAGCCGACGGCGGAACTTGGCTCCAGAACAACTTCCCGCACAAGTACGAGTACCACGGCAGAAACAGCGGCGTGCATCAGGTGAGCGCTCCGGAAACTCGCGCCATCGCAGACTTCATTTCCAGCCACGACAACATCGCGTTGGTCCTGATTCTTGGTTCGAACGATTCGCTGTTCACGTCGCCCGCCGACGGCCAAGGCGTGGACGTGGACCCCAACGGCGGACGTTGGGGGCGCGACCCGATTACTCAGCTACACAAGAAAGACGTCCCGTACTTTCGCCACATCGGCGAGCAGTACCGCGAGCTGATGGGTCTCGACAAAGAGGTAAAGATCAAAGCCTCTGAGGGCGCGGACAACGGCAGCCTATCGGGTTACGTCAACCTCATGCGTGGTCGCATGGCGATAGAGTCGCCGGTGTGGTCGCCGGAAGTGCAACTCGCTCTCAGCGCGAAGTCGAAGAAAGACGACGACAAGAAAGACAAGAAGAGCGGCGACGAAGAGATCCACAAGTCGCTCAAAGAAGAGCAGGAGTTCCTCGATTGGGTCGTGGAGACAAAACGCGGCGGTTGGCTCGGCTGGGAAGACATCGAACATCCGGACTTTCCCGGACAGGAGGCACAGGTCGGCGGTTTCGCTCCATTCGTAAAGATTAACCCGCCACGGGAACAGCTCGACGAGCTGGCTACCAGCCACACCCTCTTCCTAACGAACCTGGTCGATGTACTTCCCCGCGTTGCCATTCGCGATGGGAAGCTCAAGCCGTTGGCCGGAGGCGTTTGTGAACTAACGTTTACCGTCGAGAACGCCGGCTACATTCCCGACGTGTTTGCTCAAGGCCAGTGGTCAACCCATGTTCGTCCGACGCGCGTCGAGCTTGTTGACGAAGACGCACGTGTCATCGGTGGCCCGGCGAAACAGAAGCTCGCTCCCATCGGCGGCAGCGGTGGCTTCCAAGAAGTGCGTATGATGGTAAAACTCCCCGCAGGCAGCGACAGCGTTTCAGTGCGCGTCGTTTCCGAGCTCGGCGGGACGACGACAGAAACTTTTTCGGCGGAGGAGGACTAGCATGAAACGACTACTTGTCAGCACGGCAGCGGCGGCGATGCTTTGGGGTACCGCGGCGGCGCAGGTACCGGAAAGCTCGACATTCCCGGCCCTCGGCGCGCCTGAGGACCCCTCCGTACAGATCGTCTGGAACAGGTTCTATGACGTGGACGGGATCAATATGATCCTGGAGAAGCTCCACGAAGCACACCCGGATAAAACCAAACTGACAGAGATTGGCGAGTCAGCCGAGGGCCGAAAGATCATGGCCCTCGAGCTCTTCGGCGAGAACGACATGCCCCCCGATGTACGCCCAGCTATGTATATCGACGGCAACATTCACGGCAACGAAGTCCAGTGTGCAGAAGTCGTCCTGTATACTGCGTGGTACCTGCTCGAAATGTATGATGAAGTCGAGGCGGTGAAGGAGTTGGTCGACAACCGCACCTTCTACCTTCTCCCCTCGATCAATCCCGATGGCCGAGATCATTGGCTCCACGGGCCTGCCAATCCCCATCTCTCACGCGGCGGACGCATTCCCGTGGACAATGATCAGGACGGACAGTTTGACGAAGATGGGCCGGACGATATCGACGGCGACGGGCAAATCACTCGCATGCGTATCAAGGACCCCTTCGGCCGCTGGTGCGTCGACGACCGCTTTCCCGAGACTCTGATGTATCGCGTCGAGAGCGACGAGATCGGCGAGTACTCCGTGCTTGGTTGGGAAGGGATCGACAACGATGGCGACGGCGAGATCAATGAGGACGGCCCCGGTGGATACGACCCGAACCGCAACTGGCCGTACAACTGGCAGCCGGAAAGCACTCAGTTTGGCGCGATGGCGTACCCGTTCTCACTTCCGGAAACGCGCGCAGTGTCCGAGTTCGTCCTCGCTCATCCCAACATCGCAGCCATGCAGTCCTATCACAACACCGGCGGCATGATCCTTCGCGGACCCGGCGACGATTCGGTCGGGCTCAATCCAGCCGACGATCGTATCGCGCAGCTGATCGGCAAGCGTGGCGAGGAAATGCTCCCGTTCTACAATTCGTGGGTAACGTACAAAGACCTCTATCGCGTTTTTGGCGGTGAATTCGACTGGTTCTATGGAATGCTCGGTATCATCGGTTTCACGAACGAAATGTACACCGATTCGAATATGTTCCGCCGCGAGGCAAAACGCGGGCAGGAAGGCAATCGCGAGGAAGCACTGTTCCTTCGCCACCTTCTTCAGAATCAGGGAGTGACGCCCTGGGCAGAGTACGACCACCCGACTTACGGCAAGGTCGAAATCGGAGGCACAGCCAAGAACTTCGGTCGCGTGCCGCCCGCATTCATGCTGGAAGAAGAACTGCACCGCAACATGGCGTCGACGCTCTATCATGCCAACGCGATGCCGAAGTTGAGTTGGGGCGAGAGCGCCGAAATCGAAGACCTCGGCGACGGTGTGCGCCGCGTCCGCGTTTCGGTTGTCAATAGCGGCCTGATCCCGACGAGGCTGAGTCATGACATCGACAAGAAGCTCACGCCGCGAAACTCCCTCACGGTGAAGGGGGGAGAAGTCGTCGCTTCCGGCGTTGTGAAGGACAGGTACAACAACATCGTCGAGTGGCAGAAGGTCCGCCCCGAGCGGTTGCTCATCGAGACTGTCCCCGGACAAGATCAGCTCTTCGCGGAGTTTCTCGTCGTCGGTGATGGCGACCTTGAGTTTCGCTTCGAAGCCACCAAGGGCGGCGTTTTGGAAATGGCACTCAGAGACGAATAGTCACCGCAGCAACGACTCGACAGGAAAGCATCAAAGACGGCCTCCTGCGGATTACGTTCCGCTGGAGGCCGTCGTCATCTAACGCGAGGCAGTCGCCTCTTCGAGAACCTGCTCGTAGAGCTTCTCGTACTGGGCGACGATCATTTCAGGGATGAAGTTCTGGAGCACATCTTCTCTCGCCTGTTGTCCGATCCTTTTCCGAAGATTGTCATCGGTAAGCAAGTCGATCGCATAGCGAGCCATCGTTTCAACGTCGCCGACAGGCGCGAGGTATCCCGTCTCGCCGTCGCGTATGAGCTCGGGAAGGCCGCCGCCATTGCTGGCGATGACTGCCATCTCGCAGCTCATCGCCTCCAGCGCGGCGAGGCCGAAGCTCTCGTACTCGCTGGGGAAGAGCATTAAATCGGCGCAGGAGAAAAACGGCTCGATGCGTTCCTGCTTGCCGAGGAAATGGACGTGTTGGTCGACCCCGAGCTTGCGTGCTTCATTCGCCGCACGATCCCGCTCCGGGCCGTCCCCGATGAGGACCAGCTTCGCCGGGACCTGCCCGGCCACCTTCGCGAAAATTTTGACGACGTCCCCGACGCGCTTCACGGGCCGGAAGTTCGATGCGTGGAGAAGGATCTTCTCGCCGTTGGGGGCGAAGTGAGACTTCTTGCACGGGCGAACGTCGCGCCGGAATTGTGTCGTATCGACGAAGTTGGGGATGACATGAATCTCGCGGTCGATCCCGAACTCGCGAATCGTCTCTTCCTTGAGCCAGTCGGAAACTGTCGTGACTGCGTCGGAGCGCTCGATGGAAAACTTGGCGACGGGAAAGAAGGAGGGCGCCTTGCCGACGAGCGTAATGTCGGTGCCGTGCAGCGTGGTCACGAGCCTGACGCGCGCCTTGCCCAAAATCTCCGCCGCGAGCCATGCGCTGATCGCGTGGGGAATCGCATAGTGAGCGTGAAGAATATCAAGGTTGTAATCTGCGGCCACCTGCACCGCCTTGCTGGCGATGGAGATCCCGAACAGCTCGCCGGGGAGCACGGGATAGCTGATCGACTGCACCTCGTGAAAGTACACGTTGTCGATGGCTTCGGAAACCAGCCGGAACGGCATGGCGACGGAGATGAAGTGGACCTCGTGGCCGCGAGCAGCGAGGAACCGCCCGAGTTCAGTGGCTACGACTCCAGAGCCTCCGTAGGTGGGGGAACAAATAATGCCAATCTTCACTGGTGCGCCTCGTCGTTGGAATGCGTTTGCCGTTAGGTTAGCATCATCCCGGCCAGCCAACTGTGACAACGAATGATCTGCGGTGGATGGGCCGGGCCAATAAACCGTTCACCCGATCCAAGGGTGCGGAGTGGCCTGATTTTGAGCGTTCCGCGTTGCGTGGGGTGCCCGTTGCGCTGATAGCATCACCCTCCCGGTACGAAACC
>JAUIJJ010000057.1 GCA_030431385.1 bacterium
TCATTTACAAGTCTCGCATCAGCCAAGCAACTGCTCAGGCCGCAAGCACAGCGACTCCGACGCCGATTAATCCCTCCAACCCGACTGACTCGGCGGCGAGACTAAACACTTTCATCTACCAGTCCTTTTCGTCCGAAGGCCGCTGCCAGACGGTTGGAGACGGCTTCCAACCGACACCTTTCCTCCCCAAAGCGACCGCCTACATTCTGCACTCGGTCGGCCCTGATGCGAATTTTTACAACCTCGGTGGTATTCTCGACAACGATGGCGCAGACCAGATTGAGCACACGATCGACCTGATCTATGATCCAACAAACGGCACCGTGTCCCGCGGAAGTATCTGGCGAACGGGCGGCGAAGCCGGTGAAAGCACTGACTACGCCGGTGGTAAGGGCCTGGTTATTGCCATTCAGTCTCAGGACTAAGAAACGCCCAAAGCATCGCACCACCCCCGACCCGGTCGCAAGATCGGGTCGGTTTGTTTTTATCTGTCGCCGTCCGGGACGCCTAAAAAGCCACCCGCACCGGACCTTGGGGGAATCCGGTGCGGGCGGCTTTAAGTGGGGCTGTGATGGTTTGAGAAAGGAGCAAGGCTCTTGGGGGGAGTTCCTTAGCGCTCCTCTCAGTTGTGCTCCCCTACATGGCAAAGCCTGTGCCGCGCCCGTGGCAGCCACTCGAAAACGCCTACACCACTGAAAACATTTGGGTTATGACAGTCCGAGTGGGGGCTGTACGCGTCCGAGGCAGCTCGTTCTTGAGTAACCGAGTACCTAATTACCCTTGGATGTGCAGGGAGATTCTCTGAACTCTACCAGTTGTCGAGATCGTGGCGAGCATCGACCTCGTCGCGGAAGGTCGACGGATCGAGCCTCCAGCGCATGAGCATTCTGGAGAGGCTTTCGAGAGTCGGGCGCTGTGCCTCGACCTGCGCGGTGAGACCGCAGTCGGCAAGCGCCACCGAGGTCGCCGCGCTGATCGATGCGATTCCCACATCTGTCAGCAATCGCTTGAAAGTCGTGTCGCCCCACGCCGCTCTGGCCACCTCGACGCTGGATGCCGAGAAGAAAGCGACGCAATCGACCTCACCCTTGGTCAGCGCCTGACGCAGTTCCAGAAGGTTCAGCTTCGATGGCTGCTTTTCGTAGAGCGGAACATGCGTGACGTTCGCGCCTCGAATATGCAGCTCCTTGCTAAGTTCCGGCCGCGCGTCCGTTGACCCCAAGATCAGCACCCGATCTCCATTCATCCGCGCTTCGAACGATTCCATCAAGTTATCGTTGGTGAACGGCTCGCGAACGACTTGTGCGCGGATGCCGTGATCTCTCAGTTGCGAGCGGGTCATCTGGCCAACGGCGATGACGCTGCATTGTTCGGGGATGAGCCGCAGGTCCAGCTCTGCTTCCCGAAGTGCTTTGAGGAAGATCTCGACGGAAGTTTCCGTGGTAAAGACGATGTGAGTTGCGAGGCGCAGATCGTCGCTCATCGCGTCGAGCACCTGCGGCAGGCCTGCCACAGGGCGGGTTTGTTCGAGAGGAAACGGCAGCACCTGCGCGCCAAGCTCGCGGTAGAATTGGCTCGTCTCGGCGTTGCGGCTTTCCGCCCGCGTGACGGCCAGCTTCAAACTGAACAGCGGTCGGTTTTCGAAGAGGTTGAGGTGTTCCTGAAGATTGACCGCATCGCCCACGATCAGCGTGCAGGGCGACTTTAGGTTCTCACGCCCAATCTCACGTGCCAGCTTGTCCACTGTCGAGACGACGGTTCTCTGATGAGGAGTGGCACCCTGAGAGATCGCGACGACCGGCTCGTGAGGAGACCGCCCGCCCTGAAGCAGTCCGTCTCTGATAGCATTGAGGCACGGGAGTGGACGCGTGAACACGAGCGTATCTGCCGCAGTGCAGGTCGCTTTCCAGTTCATCACGACCACGTCTGCGGGTTCCTCGCCGGTAAGGGGAAAGCGCTCGATCGCCCCGCCCAACGGCACACTGGTTTCACTCGAACGCCAAGTATCGATGCGCCCCATTGAGGTCTCGGACTTCTTCTTGCCGTGGTCCAACGTAGTCTCGGATTCCGCACCCCGGATCTGAAAGGTCGCCGAGGACTCTTTTCGAGACTTGCGAGAGCGGCGAATGACGACCCCGGGGCGGCGCGGTTCTTCGTACTTTTGCTCGGGTTTCACCACAGGCTCCATCCGAAGCGACCGCGGCCGCTCGCAAGAAACGAGGCCCTCGATGATGAGGACCTTCCCTGCGATGCCAGGCTGGAGGATCGGAACTCCTGCCGCGGCGGAGGCGGCAACGGTTACGGGTAATCCAGGGACGACATCAAACTCGATCCCCAAAGCGCGCAAGTGCATCATTTCTCCCGCGCTGAACGATGCCGTGATAGCGTCGCCTTGGCGGAGGCGCACGACGCTCAGGCCACGGCGGCCACGCTCGACGAGTACGTCCTTGATCTCATCCGGAGTTTGCGGCCCGAGCCCACCGGGAAGCCCGGTGGGTAATAGCTCAGCATCGGTACGACAGAGACTCAGCAGTTCCTCGCCCAACTCGGCGTCATAGAGGACTACCTTTGCCTCTTCGAGAGCGCGTCGACCACGCACCGTCATCAGCCCCGGATCGCCCGGGCCTGCTCCAACGAAAGTGACTTTGCCAGTTCGCTTCTTCATTCCGCCTCAGAGTACTCTCGGAGTTCCCCGCGCGCCACAGGATTCTTCAGCCAGATCATTAGGGTTTGCTCCCCGCCGAATGGGTCGCAAACCATAGCGCTCTTAGTTGAAACGGCTCCCATGGAAATCACCTCGACCATTCTCATCGAACTTATCGCCCTCGGGTTCGTGGTGGGGATTTTGGCAGGTACCTTCGGCGTTGGAGGCGGATTCCTGATCACCCCGCTCATCGGGTCTATGTTGGGCCTTCCCTACACGCTCGCGGTCGGCAGTTCGCTCGCATCCATTATCGGCACGAGCCTAACCGGCATCCACAAACACTGGCGTATGGGGAACATTCACTTCGATCTGATCTCAGCGATCGGCGGTGGGACGGTCGCAGGGACCCTGTTCGGCACAGCCATCCACAAGTGGTTACGGGAATTCCTCGTCGCCGATGGCGACAGCACGACCTTCGAACTCACCATGATCGCGCTCTACGCAATTTGTCTGACGGTCATCGCCATCGTGTTCCTTTTTCAGGCGCGCGCGAAAAAGTCCGAGCCAGCGCCCGCAGAAGGCGACAGAAAATCCCCGCCCCCGCTTCCAAAATTTGATGCACGATTCGTCGTCACGATGACGGGCATCGGACTTTCAATCGGAACCCTGAGCGGGCTACTGGGGCTGGGCGGAGGCATCTTGATTATGCCCGCCCTCGTCATCTTGCTGAAGTTTGATCAGCGGCTGGCAGTCGCCACGAGCCTCGGCGCAGTCTTCCTCAGTGCCGTCACTGGAACATGGGGATACGCAATCGGCGGATTCGTCAGCCTACCGATTGCGTTGTCCATTCTGGTCGGTGGAATCGCCGGAGTCCAGGTCGGCGGGGTCATCTGTCAGCGAATCAGCGGCCAGCGATTCCGCAGCGCGTTCCTTATCGTCATCGTTGCGGTCATCGCACTGCTCGCGTGGAAAGCCACCAGAATCCTGACCGCCTAGCCGCTATCGGCTCTCAACCTGACGCGCCAGAATCTTGATCGCTTCCTTCTCCGCACCGTTCAACCGGATGATCCGAGTGGAGCCCCAGTTATCCTGAAGCGGGTCGAAAAAGAAAATCCCTGCCACTGCGTCCCAGAATTGAAGGGGATGAAACTTAACGTTGAGAGCGACTACGCCCACGTTTGCCTGCACACCGACGGCCCAATAGTCCCTCGCTCGCTGAAAAACCCAGTCGCCGGGTCGCTTCAGGCCGGTGCCGGCGTGATTCAGTGCATAGCCACGGCTCATCGCGCTCCGCCAGGCAACCATACTGCGAATCTCAATAGGCAGTATGTCCAGGAACTCCTCCACGTTCGCGCTGACGCTCGGGTCGCCACGATAGAACCCAACCATGAACTCGCCACCAGATGCCTGAGCACCAACGGCAACAGCTTCGGTGACCTGTGCCTTCACTCCGGCGCCGAAACACACGCCGACCTCGGCCGTGAGCGAATCAAAGATGTCGAATAGAACATTAGCCGGCCACAGAATGACGCGCTTCGCGATTCCGACATCGTCATTTGCGACTCGCATCGCATAGTTAGAACCTGCGGCTGTCCGAGCACCAAGTCGCCAGAGGTGGGGTGCCTCCAAAAGCGCGGTCTTGCGAATCTCTTTCGCATCTTGGTCCCCCGGTTCCGCATCCAGCAGAAACAAGCTCAGGTAAAGCGCCTTGTCGTACTCTTTCGCGTTCAGGTGGTTGTGCGCTGAATCACGCAGAAACTCTCGAGTATCGTTGTAGCGACCGGGATCAAAGGTGGTGCATCCAACCAATGTGCCGAAACAGGCCAGCAAAACACCAAAACTCAAGACCAGACGAACTGTCCGCATCAAATTCAAGATTACTCGTCCTTTTCAGATGACTCATGAGCGTCGGGACGAAGAAGTTCCTCAATGGAGACCTCCGCCGTAGGCCCGTAAATCGGCGTGCATCTCTCACCCATGATCCTCAGATACAGTTGCAACTGGGCGCGGTGGTGAATCCAATGACCGTGGTGCAACTCGATGATCTTCACACCCGGGAACAGACCAAAATCCAGAAGCTCAACGTCCGATGCAAGCTGGGTGACGGAGAGATTGCGCAGTCCCTCGAAAAACTCCGAGAAGAACGCATCGCATTGTTGAACCAATCCATCCGTATCGCCAGGTATCTCGAACTCAGGAGGCTCCGCTGTGATGCTTTCATCCCCCTGCAACAATTTCAGAAACCAGGTCCCGGCAAAGTAGAGGTGAAGCGCCATTTCGGCGAATGGCATCGAGAGCTCATGCGGCTTCCATCCAAGCTTATCCGCAGGACACGAGGCGATCACGGACACGGTCAGTTCGTGCTCGGAGGGGAACTCGTGCAGCCATCGGCTGCGCTGTTCATGAGCATATAGTTGTGATACTGGCATAGCCAACTCGCGTCGAGAATTGTCTGAAGAGAAGTACCCGACACACAACAGAGGCTAGCAAAAAGTCAGGAACCCGATTGGTACTGTTCCAGCAGCGACTTAGCCTCGGCGCAACCGTGATCCAGTGAGCGGAGAATAGTCCCCAACTCATTCTTGGTCAGGCTCGAACCCTCGCGGCTTTCAATGACCATCAACACGTTCTCGCCGCTCTGGCTTCGATCAATTCCAATGCTCACCGGCAAGATCTTCGTGTTTAAATCAAGAAGCTCCTCATAGAACTTGCCGTTTAGCTCGTGATTCACATTTCCCACCCGCGCCTGAACGTAGAATCGGTCCTCGAGGATTCGGAAGTAGGTCGGAGTCTTGTTCTCTCGGTTGATTCTAAACAGCGTGCGCTCGACTTCTTCGACTGCATACCCCATCGATTCCAGAAAACGTCGCATGGAACCGGCGGCGTGAAACTCGCCTTCCTTCGGCGACCAATCAACCTCGACTTCCGGCTGTGTCTCGGACTGCGAAGGCGGGCCAGTCGCTACACGATGCTCACCGCCAGCGACCTTCAAATCGCCGAAGATTTCCTTGAGAGCCTCGATCGCTTCGAGAGTGAAGTGCGCGGAGACGGGGCGTGCCATCGTGCCCTCGGACACGGCGTGAGAAGGGGCCGCCAATTTGTCGCGAATCTCCGCCAGCACGATCTTCAGTTGATCAATCGTTTCCGGTGCAAACTCCGCCCGTATCGCGGTCGAAGCATCCTGTCGAGATTCCGTGATCGCCCTTGCGAGTTCACTAAATGACTCGCGCAGGTGAACCAGCGTTTCTGGTTCGAATACCGCCTTAACATCTCGCGATGAGTCGTCAGAAGAACCACCCACCAGACCGCGCAGCCCGCTGCCGATGTCCTCGCGCAACCTCGTGATTCCATCACCGAGATCGCCCAGCATCGTCACGGCCTGAGTCATTGAATCACTCGAATCCATCCCTCTGAATTTCTGATTTCGACAGAATGTATCCTTAATGTCCTTCCACCGCGCAAGTTCCTCCTCGGTTGCGAAATCAAACATCTCGCGGAACTTGAGCATGTTCGCCTCTGCACCGGTGGTGAGCGTCTGCGATTCGCCCTCATAGTGAGCAAGAATCATCGAGCGCAATTCCTCATCATTCATGATGGGAAGTACCTTCTCCGCCAACTTGTTCATGTTACGATAGGATCCCTGCAACTTGAACGGAGGCTCGGTACGATAATCATCCGCCTGCGCGGCAGATGCGATGTACTCGGCGTTGACGCGCAAGATAACATCCCGAACAACGAGCATCTTCTTAAGCACAGAAACGATCTCGTTTAGCTCCTCTGTCGAGTAGTTTCCTTCGAGTTCAATTCCCTCCCGGTCGCCAGAATTCGCCAATCTGAGGATCGAATAGATGTCCTTGCTGGCCCGACTCGCGACGCGAGCCAACACGGCATTCGAGGTCAACGAGTTCTCGATATAGCTCATTTCGAAGGCCTCGGATTGATCCCCAATGATGTCGCCGAGATTGTACGTATCTGCGCGGTTTGCCAACATATCGGGGATCTGGAACTTCTCGCCGCTTTCGGTGTACGGATTGCCCGCCATCACAACACAGACCTTCTTACCGCGCAGGTCATAGGTGCGCGTGCGGCCGCGCCAGACACCCTCGATCTTCCGTTGAGCGTCACACAATGAAATGAACTTCTGTAGGAACTCGGGATTACAGTGCTGAATGTCGTCCAGGTAAATCATCACATTGTCGCCCATCTCGAGCGACAGATTGAGTTTCTCTAATTCCTCTTTGGCCGTTGCGTTTGGAGCTTCCGAAGGATCGAGTGACGTGACCCGATGACCAATCGCGGGGCCGTTAATCTTCATAAACACAATGCCGAGGCGATTCGCGACATATTCCATCAAGGTCGTCTTGCCGTAGCCCGGCGGCGACACGAGGAGGAGCATACCCATGCGATCGGTACGTTTGTCCGCGCCCGCTGCGCCCATCTGCTTGGCGAGGTTATCGCCAAGCATCGGGAGGTAAACCTCGTCGATCAATTTGTTGCGAACAAAGGAAGTCAGGATGCGGGGCTTGAACTCATCCAAGCGCAGATTGTCGCGATACTCCTCAGCCGCGTCCTTCTTGGCCAGAACATAACTTTCGAACAGCGGAACTGATTCGTTTGTAAAGCGATAGAGCCTTTCCATATACTCGGGATAGTTAAGCCGGTAAACACCATCAACGATCAGGTCATGACTTCCAGTCATCGCTTCGATATCTCGGACAACGGTAACGTTCAGCACATGAGAAGGATCAAACGAATCCGCGAAGAACATCGCCGCGACCTCGTCGGCATATTGGCGCAGCTCTGATTCTTCAGAGTTCTCAATGTATCCATTCACCCAGGTTCGGATAAGGTCAAACCGGCCGACATCGTCGTCCGCCATTTCATCGAGAATCCCGCGTAGCTCAAGATAGCTCTTTGATTCATCGAGGTACTTGCGAATGCCCTGAAGCAACTGCGCCGATTCAGGACTCGTCACAATCCGCACGCTTCCAGTTAACTCGTGAAACAGATATTCGGCGGCTTCGGGAATGAGATCTTCATCGAAGAGTTCTGTCTCGATAATGAACGCCCTGAGAGAATCGCCTAAATCTTCGATATGATCAGCAAAATCGGTGCGATGCGGAACGACGCGCAACGCCGCGCCGAGCCCTCTTAACCGCGCAGAAAGCCGCTTCTTCGTCGCAGAATCGGCGAAGGTTTCCCACCAGCAACGAGCGCAGGCTCGCGCGATGGAGCGGTACCTCAACAAGTCGACAGTCTGATTGAGATCAATGAGAGCTGACACAATACGCGCCGCGTCGTGATCATGAACGCCCTTCACATACCCTTCGCTAAAACGCGGCCCCATGAACTTTTGGACCTCTGCCGAAACTTCTTCAACCGTCGCGGTGCTGAGCTCAGATATAGACCGAATTCTACCAGCCTCGACCTCTGTCATGAACAAGTATGCTAGATACTCAGCGCGATACACGTCCGCATTCTCTGATACGTACTCCTGATTCCAAACGGACTTCGTAGAAAGGAGCTTCTCATCAGTCGCTTTCTCAAAGAAGTTCGTGCCGGTAATGTGAAATGTGAGCTCACCATTTCGCATGACAGATGTTAAATCCAGCGGCTGTGTGTTTACATTGAAACGATGCTTTCCGAACTTGATAATGTTCTCGCCATCGACGAAAAGGTCCTGGCGGTCTCTCAGTTGGCGAACCGCGTCTTCTTTGATAGACTTGAGCTTACTCCCGATCTCGTCGGCCTTAACGCTATCGCCCATTTCAATGAGCTGTTCAACGATTCCTCGCACCTTTTCAATCATCAGATCAGATGCGAAGTATCCGTTAATGTCCGAGACCGCCTTCAGATTCCGCGCACGGTTGTCGATCCCCTTGAGAATTCGATCCGCTGCGCTGTGAAGCGCAACCGCCCGCTTGTTGCGCGCCTCTATGAGTGCGAGCTTTTTGGATTCGAACGCGTTCGCTGCCTCTTCACGCTTCTCCGCCAACTGGATGATGAAGGCGTCGAAATCGGTGAACCGCCCCTCAAGTTCTTCAATCTGAACCAGCAATTTGTTCAGGTACTCATCGCACTTTTCAGGCGTGTCACAAATGTCCAAATAGTTGATGACACCCTGATTAAGGAGCTTCATTTGCGATCCGAACTCGGCCACAGCTTCGGTCCCCTGAAGGTCCTTCTTCCTCCGCGCCAGTTTAGAACGCACCTGATTCACAACGGTGAAGATCGAGGAGATGTTATCAATGATCTGGGTTGTCTTGGTCGAGTCATCAATCTTTAGGTTACTGACGATCTCAATTAGAAGTTCCAGCTCTGACGAAACCTTGGCGACGGATTCTTCCAAATCCTTCGCTTCGGTGACTTTATCCAATTCTGCAATTCTGGAATCCAGCTGATGGACCTTCGATTGGTAAACATCGAGCGCATCGGGCCGCAGGAGAAACTCGACGCAGCCTTTCGAGAGTTCCGAAGACTGCTCGGAAACTCTCTTTTCGAGCGCGTCGATCTCCTCACCATTCGCATAACGCAAATCGCGAAGTGAGATGATCTCGCCACGCAGCTTACGCAACTCCGCGAGGGACTCCACGTAGTGATCGACAGACTCGAAAGTGCGCCGCGCGTTCTGCCCGACAAGCGAATCCGTTTGCAGGGAAACCTCGCGGACGCGTTCTAAAGTTTGCTTCCGAATCCGACTGACCTTCTCGAATTCTTCAATCGCAGCGCCGGCGGTTTCTCTAATCTCACCAAGGGTTTTCTTGAGGTTCCCCGTCCTCTCCTCCCCTACCCAGAAGTAGGAATCCATGACATCTTGGGTCTGCCGCACGATATCGATGTAAAGCCCCTCGTATGGGTCAGGTCGGTGGATGAGCCTTAGAACTTCGTGACACTCGGCCATCGCCTTTACGATGTCTTTGTTTCCGATCTTGTATAGATAGGATTCGGTCGAGGCTGCGGGAACGTGGTTAGGGCCGACGTAGGGTGTTTGCCAAACTTGGACGGTATGATGCTTTTGCGGCTCCGGATCGGCCGTGAAGTAGACCAACTCTCCATCATCAAAGAAGGAATAACCACCGCAAATGATAGGTGTCTCAACCCGCTTCTCGATGAGGTTATAGCTCAGAATAATGTATGTACCATTCTCCCGATTGTAGAAAACATACAAGTAGTCCTCGCCATTCGAGGACTGCATTCGACGTTCGAAGAGCATCTCGCACAGCCCGTGCTCGAACTGTTTGTACTCGCCAGAGACTAGATAGTACCCGCTGCTGAAGATCAGACCGTGCGAATCGGGAAGCAGCACACACGAGTCCTCGATGTCGTCAATCCGCCTGGCAGTTTTCGTCTTTTCATTATATACTATATACCGAAACTCGTCTTCCTGATAGGGTCGTATCTTGAGGAGAATGATCGGGCCGATAATTGCATAGTAGACTTCTGCATCGTCGAGAATCTGATCGGGGTTTTCGACCGCTTCCTCGTAAATCCCCGCGCCGGTATCGGTATTGTCCTCAACCTTGATTGTCAAGTCACCGCCCACCGTCTCTACAAACAGCCGGTCGTCGATGGAGATATGCGGGTGCGCGCCGGCGCGGTGCATGTCTCGATGCGTGCGCTTCCATCTAAACTCATGCTGCTCGGGATATCGGTATTCGTGGTCGCTTCGGTTGTCCAAATAGTGCAGCTCGTCGCCTTCGATTGCCCACTTGAAGGTCTTCACATCGCTGACGCGCTTCCCCACTCGAAACACCATGTAGAGATGCGGACCAGTAGAAAAGAACTTCGCAAACTGAGTCTCTTTGTAGTACTTGTAGAGGTTCGCAAAGTCCTCCTCGAAGCTACCATTAGAAATCAGCTTCAACGTATCCGGGTGAAACTTATTGTTCTCATCAAATGTATAGACAGCAAACACGTCTGAGATTTCGACGGTTGACTTGAGGCCAAACCTGACATTGTACCCAAACAAGAATCTGCGTCCGACAGGTATCATGTCCCTGGCGACGCAGTTATTCTCCGTAGTGATTCGGTCGCTATCGATGAGCTTGAACTCGATAGACCCAAAGACGGACTTCCGCTCCTCATTCAGTTTGTTCACACGCGCCAACAGCTCCTCGCCGTGCGTGTTGAGCCGGCCGCGGATTATCTCATAAGTCCCGCCCTCAAGAACCTGATCCTGCTTTTGTTGTTCCTCAGCCATCGACTACGCGCCCTTCAAGAATTGGGGAGTGTATTGTAACTGGAGTGAACAGGAGAGAGGAGCATCGCGCGCTCCCCTCCCCCATTCGTCAGGAGCTTCTATTTGTCTTCGATGAACGATGAAGCCGGTGCGCCGCCGAACCCGGCAGACTTCACGGCTTCCAGTATCGACTGGAGTTTGCCCTGTTGTTCCGGGCTGCTGCTTTGCGACATCAACTGCATGATCAGCGCGGTGACCGACAAATTCTTGATATCCTCGCTGCTGACTCCGAATTGATCCACCAGCTTCGCGATCTCTTCTTTGAAGTTTCCAGGCTCACCGTTGAAAAAGGTCTCCTTCACATCGCGCAGCACTGCCGAGTTATCGACCAATCGGTCTACTGACTTACCGTTTGCAATCGCACCCACGAGGCGGTCGAAGAACTTCTGATCGCCACCGACAATGTCGATCTTCGCATTCATCAGGCCCTCGCGAATGACGCTTGCCTGAGCCTCCGCGATGTCACGCTGTACATTGATCTGCGCGAGTTGCACGTCCCGATGGATGTTCATGCGGATTTTGTATTCTTCGTGTTCCTTGCCAACGCCATCGAGCTTCTTCATGGCCTCGGCCTTTTCTTCGATGCCCTGTGCTTCGGCGCTCATCTTCTTGTGAAGTACGTCTGCATCAACCTCGCCCTGCTTCTGCGCGGCGTCCGCGTTCGCGACTTTGCCCTTCGCCTCGGCTGATGCTTTGAGCTCGATGACCTTTGCTTCGGCGGCACCTTCCTTCTCGACTGCCGACGCGCGCGCCTCGAGTACACGAACTTCCGATAGACCATGAATGGCTTCTTCTTCGGCTCGCGCTTCGGCGATGGTCTTCATCGCGACGGCGCGTTTCTCGGCAGCCAGCTGCTCGGCCTGGGCTTCGATCTGGACCTGTTCCGCAGTATGTCCGGCTGCAGTCTTCCTGGCTTCGGCGCCCTTCACTTCCATGACCAACTTTTCTTCAGCTTCCTTTTCCGCGTTAGTGATCGCGACCAACTTCTCACGATCAGCGCCAGCTCTCGCGCGTGTATCCTTAATGCGCTCCTCTTCTTCGACCACTTCTCGCTCTACAGCGACACGTTCGCGGATGACGGTCTGAATGTTCTTGCGCTCTTCTTCGACTGCTTTGTCGCGTTCGATCTGTGCGAGTGAAACGATCTTCTCGCGTTCGGTCACTTCCAACTGACGGTCGCGTTCGATCCGTTCAGTCTCGATGGCGTCGGTACGTTCTTTAGCTTTAGTTGCGACGATGATCTGGCGATCCTTGTTTTCATTGGCGACGCTGATCTCTTCGTCAGCAATGATCCGAGCCTGTTCCCACTTCTGCCGCTCTTCGTGCTGAATCTTGGCAGCTTCGGCCTGTTCGCGTGCGGTGACTGATGCGATCTCGCGCTTCTGCTTCTCTTCCTTCTCGGCGAGCTGTCGGTCGAGTTCAAGAATCGCCTCGCGCGCCTCGACGTCCTGCTGGCGAATCGTCTTCTCTTTATCACGTTCGATCTTGTTAGATAACACTCGCTGCGCGGCAGTCAGATCGGTGATCTTTTTGATACCTTCAGCATCGAGGATATTGTTCGGATTCAAGGTCTCGATCGGCGTTTGTTCGAGGTAGTCAATCGCCGCATCGTCGAGCACGTAACCATTCAGATCGGTACCGATAATCTGTAGAATCTCGTGCTTGAATTGCTCGCGTTCAGTATATAGTTTTGTAAACTCAAAACCCTTACCGACAGTCTTCAGCGCCTCGGAGAATTTGGCGTCAAAGAAGTCGACGAGCGCCTGCGGACTCGATGCGCGTTTACAACCAATGCACTGCGCGACTTTGAGCACGTCTTGCTCAGTCTTGTTTACGCGAACGAAGAAGGCCACCTTGATGTCTCCGCGAATGTTGTCCTCGCAGATCAGGCCATCTTTCCCCGATCGCTCGATCTCGACCCTCTTGACGCTGATGTCCATCAGCTCCAGACGGTGGAAGATCGGTATAACAAAGAACGACGTAAAGCTGACGACCGTTCCCCCGCGCCCTGTTCGAATGAGCGCCTGGCCTTGCTCTGCCTTGACCAGAAACTTCGTAAAGAGCGCCAACGCGCCCACGACAAAGATCAGGCCAACTACCAAAATTCCGATGATAATGATGCCCGTTTGTGGCATGGCTCTTCCTCTCAGTTTATTGTTTCAACGAGGTAGATTTCTTTCTCCTCGTCGTAGTGGACAATCACAACTTCCTCACCCTTGGGGAGGGCGATTCCCTCCCGACAGCGTACGGTCAGCAGCAGCGACGCACCCTTTGTCGTCATCTCCGCCTGACCGTGGCGGTCGCTCGATGCCGGTGTCAGCAATGTACACGTCCTGCCGATGACCTGCATCGCCTCGCGCTCTTCTGCCTGAGCCTTTGCGATGACCTTGGCAAACGGGGCCGTCGCGCCCTTCGTAATCAAGATCGAAATGATCCAGTTGATCAGGAACAGAATCGCCGCGCGGATTCCGGAGAACTCAGGATTCAAATGCAGTGTTGTAAGCATCGTGAGTGACCACATACTGATCACAAACAAACTAATGATGATGGTGAGCGGAACGTATTGCGCGTTGAGGAAAATCAGCCCCGTGCCCACGATCCCGTAGGGGCTCGCGTGAACCGCCTG
>JAUIJJ010000058.1 GCA_030431385.1 bacterium
TTTCGGGGCGAGTAATCATGGGTACGACGCGGCAGGGACCGTTTCAGAATCAGTCAAAGGCCGCCGCCAAACGGCGCGCAGATCACGCCACCGAAAACGCCGAGGATTATGTGGAACTCATCGAGGACCTCCAGCGAGATGTCGGCGCGGCACACGTCACCGATATCGCCCGCTGCCTCGGCGTGAGTCACGTCACCGTACACAAGACAGTCAAACGGCTCAAAAGCCAAGGGCTTGTTCACTCTGAGCCCTACCGCGCGATCACACTGACCGACGAAGGTCGGCAACTCGCTGAGGAAAGTCGCGAGCGCCACGAGGTCACTCTCCGTTTCCTGCAAACGCTGGGCGTGAGCGAGAGTACGGCGATCAACGACAGCGAAGGCATCGAGCATCACGTCAGCAAAGAGCTGCTCGCGAAGATGAAAATCTTCTGCGATCGCATGGATGACAAAGGCATTGTTAAGAAGTCGGACCTGAGCCAGTAGCTCGCAATTCGCGAGCTACCTCGCGAAACGCTCCGCGACTTCCTCGTAGAATCCGACGGTCAAATCCGACAGCCTCTCTTCCGTAAACTCCGTTCTGACGTGTGCTGCGGCCTGCGTTCCGAGGGTCTTCCTGAGCGCATCGTCTTCCATCAGGCGCGACATTGCTCCCGCGATCGCGTCGGGATTTTCCGTTTCAAACAGGAGCCCCGTCTGCTCGTGGATGACCGAGTCGGGAATTCCGCCGACGTTCGCAGCGGCGACGGGAAGCCCCATGCCGAGAGCTTCGAGAATCGCCGTCCCGAGTCCTTCACTTCGCGATGAGAGAACGTAGCTGTCGAGGGCGGAGAGAATCTCCGGCACGTCCTTGCGGAATCCAAGAAAACGCATTGCTGAGGCATCCAGCCCTAGCTCGCCAGCTTTGGCGTCTAACTCTTCGCGCAGGCTGCCGTCGCCGGCGATGACGAGGTAACTCTTCGGATGCTTTTCCCTCACCTTTTTGAATGCGGGGAGAAGGAGGTCCCACCCCTTTTCCGGGCGAAGCCTGCCCGTGCTTCCCCAAAGAAACACATCGGGATCAAGGCCGAGCTCCTCGCGCAGGTTCGACTCGACGCGCTCAGAGAATTTTCCGGCGTCGGGTACTGATTTGATCAGAGCGCGCGGCTTGTTTTGTAGGCCGGGGAACTCGACAACCTGACGCTCGATGAAGCTGCTGATCGCAACAAACGCGTCGATCTCATTGTAGACCCATCGATTCGCCAGGCTCCTGCGCCAGGGGAAAATGTTGTGCTTGGTGCGGATGACTGGCGGGCAATCGGCGCGCAGAATCTGCTTCGCGAGAATGATCAGCCAAGTGTCTTGGCTGCCGTGAACGTGGATGATGTCCGGTTTGCTGCGCCGGATTCCTGCGACGAGCTTTCGCAGATCGGGAATGGACTTCCAGACTTGCGCAGGAGGCTTGAAATTCAGGTTTGGCCAGCACTCAATTCCCTCCGCCTCGCCCTTGATCATGAGCTGCGATCCGTGGGGGATTGCGAAGATGATCTCGTGGCCACGCGCCCGAGTGCCCAGTGCTTCCGTCAGGATGCGATTGGATTGGCCGCCCCACCCTCGCAACATGTTCGTGTGCAGAATTCGCATGGCTCAGGCTTCCTCGCGCGGCTTCCAGCGTTTCCGATTCTTCCATTCATGGAGCCAGTGGTAGAGTGATGAAAACATGTAGCGAAACCTCGAACGCGATTTCCCCGGTGTCACCATCGCGCGACGGAGCTGCCAGCGGTCGGCGTCGCAATTGCGGTTGTCGCGGATCGTTGCGGTCGCAAGAAGGTATCCAGCGGCACGGACCTCTTCTTGCACCGCTGCGTTGAAGTTGCCGTAAGGATAGCAGAAGCTCGTGACGGCGACGCCCAGTGCATCCTCGAGCTGCTGTTTCGAGGCGGCGACCTCACGCGCGAGTTGTTCCGCAGGAATCCGCGCGAGATGCGGGTGTGTCAGCGTGTGCGAGCCGATACTCATGCCCGCAGCCAACATCTCCTTCATCATCGGCACCGTGATGTACCCCGGTTCGCAGCCGAGCGAATGATCGGCAATGATGAAGAAAGTCGCCTTCAGCCCAGCTTCCTTGAGAAGGGGAAACGCCAATTCGTAGTTGTCGAGCCGTCCGTCGTCGAAGGTTAGCCAGACCTTGCGCTTCAAGTCCTTTGCGAGGAGGCCCGCGTGAAACTCTTCCGGCGAAACGGTTTCGAGCCCCATCTTCTTGATCGCGCGGAGTTGGCTTTCGAACTCGTGCTTGGGGACAAAGAGGCTCTTGTGGCTCCCGGCGTCAGCTGGAGCATCACCGACATAGTGGTATGTGAGGATCGTGCTCAACGCCGCCGCCGTTTAGTCCTTGAGTATTTTCGAGAAACGGGAACAATAAATGCCACGGGAATGTCTGACAGCATGGGAAGCACAACCAATCTTCACCGGAGGCCCGTCATGAACCGTATTGCCATCACTCTGATCGCCATCCTCGGCATTCTGTCCCCGGCTATCGCCAGCGCCCAGCACTCGAGCAGGTCGCGCGATACCTTCCGGCCGCCGGTAGCTGCGCCGCGTGTTGTTGTCGCACCGCCGCCGAATTGGTGCGAGCCCATTCGTGTCACGGTCGACAGTTCGCAAAGGTCTTATTGGGAAGGTCAAGACGTTTGGCTGACAGCACGCGTCAGCACCGATGCGTACATTTATGTGTTCAGCACAAATTCGAGGGGAGTCACTCGCCAGCTCTTCCCCAACTACTTCGACCGGAACAACTACGTCCGCGCACACCAGCGGAAGCAACTTCCATCCAGCCGATACCGCCTCGTGGCGACAGGGCCGGAGGGCTGGGACACGATCCGAGTCGTCGCTGTTTCCGCAGGCGGCCACAGCTGGAGCCACCCTCGCAGCTTCAACCGCTCGTCTCAAAACGATCCCTTCCCGGTGTACCAGGGCGGAGTCGACCGCGCCCGCACGGAACTGCGTTCGAGTTTCTCTAACCTTCAGGTGAGCACCGGCTCAGGCAGTCAGTACAACAGCAACAGCGGTAGCTCATCCAACCGATCTAGTGGGAGAGGGATTCAGCGGTCGCAGGACATCCCTCAAGAGCGGTCCGGTCGCACGCGGATGCAGACAGGCAGTAACTACGGTCAGGAGAAGGGCGTCAGCGTTCGTCCGCCGCACTACTCCCCGCCACGCCGCCCGAGCAGACCTCAGGTTTATTGGGGAGAAGCCTACACGAGCATCTACGTCTACCGCCGGCACTCCGATAGAGGCTCACACGGACACGGAGGCCACGGTGGTCACGGAGGTCACGGCTACGACGACAATCATGGTGGCCACGACTACGGCTACGATGACAATCACGGCGGCTATGGCTATGACGACAACGATGGGGGCTATTATCGGGAAGATTCCCACGGACACGGAAACCACGATTCCCGCTCCACCGGCCAATTGGAGATTACTTCATCACCCGCGAATGCAGAGGTCTTCATCAACGGCCGACACTACGGTCAGACTCCGTTCAATCGACGTCTTCCGGAGGGGCGCTACGAGGTGCGCGTGGTGAAGCACGGCCACGAAGTTTGGGAGCGGACGCTCAATCTTGAAGAAGGCGCGAAGGAGCGCTACAGCATGCGATTGAGAAATCGCTAATCATAGCAGGAGCGCGGCGGCAGTCGTAACTGGTTCAACCGGTGGACTCGGTAGAATGACCAGGAGAAGCAACGTCACTCCATTGTTAAAGAGATGGAGCACAATCGCGGCGCTGAGCCCAAAACGCCAGCGAGCGTACCCATAGATCACACCGAGCCCGAAAATCTGAAGCTCCTTAACGCCGACCTGCTCGACATACGCGCCAACATGGCCCAGCGCCCAGACAATCGAAACCAAGACAATCGCCCCCGGTACGCCGAGGGGCGTTTTTTCTGTAAGGAGAGTTTGGAGGCCGCCGCGAAAGATGACCTCCTCGACAACCGCCGCGATCAGCGCCATCGCCGTCGATGCGATAAAAAGGAACGGCGAGTTGAGATCGAACAGTTTCACAATGCCAGTTTCTTTGGTTTCTGCCGGGAGCAGTACAAAGACGGCCCAACCCCAAACCATCCCCCCGACAGCGAGGAGGGGGAGTATCCGCAACGCCTTGGGATGATCGAGCCCCTCGCCGGGTTCAGGCTGTTTGGCGGCCGGAAAGGCCGCAGTCGCCAACAAAACTGATGAGAGCGCGCTGAAAGCGACTACCAAGACCTGATCGGGAGTGGCTTGCCCGACGACGAACCCCAACCCCAAGAACACCGACAATACTCCGACAAGACAAACGACCGTTCCGCCGACCCACTTAGCGGACCTGGTCGTGAATCGGTCGAACTCTTCCGGGCGTGTCGCGAGCACGGCGAGCCCCGCCAAGGCAGCTGTGAGTACCCCGACCCAGTAGACGACCTGTGCGACCTGTATGTAAGTGTCGATGAGTGTCCCCTCGTGCTAGGGCTTTCGCGTTGCCTTCCGGCCGGGTCGGGCCGATTGTTGCCGTGCGTTCCGTCCGACGGGAGTATCGCCGTCGGTCGCAGGGGAAACGCAAAAGCAAAAGGCACGGTTGAGAAAATTGGGAACTGAACCCGAGGATGAAATCGCTACTGGCGAGCGCGAGATGACCTGGGAGTCGTCGCCGATGTTTCCTGTGTACGGGCGCGACAAAAATGCCCAGCCGCCGGACTTGGAGTCACCTTGGGAGTTCAGCCCGGGCCCGCCTCCGGTGCCGCAGCCCCCCTATAGCGAGCAACCTGCACCACCGGTCGCGACCCAGCCGCCCGCCCCCACGCTGGCCGGGCCTCCACCGCCGCAGGCTCCTACCGCGCCGGTTCAGCCGACAGTCGGGCAGTCATCCGTCGAGCCGCCTCCTGCCGTTGGAGCAGCCCTCACCCCGGGCGAGCGGTGGGAGTCGCTGTTTGGTTCCGATGATTCCCATCAGCGCGACACTAGCCGCCGCTAATGGATCACCTCCACGACTCCGAAAAACGTATTCGCAGAGCGATGCGCCCGGTGGCAGTTACGCTTGGCGTGATGGCATCGCTACTCGTGCTGTGGGCAGTTCTCACTTGGATCTATTTCGTTCGCACAAACCATCACCTGATCCACAATGAACATCAGTTATTGGGCGTGTTTTCCGGATTGTTAGGCAGCTATCGCTTTTCGTTGGCGCAAACGCCGCCATTCGCTGTTTTGCAGGCCCTCATCGCCGCTTCGATGACGATCGGTTTCGGCGTCATGATCCTTCGAGCGCTGGACCTTCGGTTGCCTTGGTTTGCAGAACTGACTCTCGCGTGGCCGGTGGGATTCGGCGTCAGCGGGATCGCCTTTGAATTACTCACGATGGCGAGGTTGCTCTATCCGGTTACGGCATGGATACTGTGGTTCGCGATGTTGGGCGGCGCGTGGTGGGCGATGCGCTGGCGACACGGGCGACCACCCTGGAGCTCACTCTTTCGCGAAACCCCATCATCGGCTGTCAGACAGATTTGGGTGGAAGGGTTAACCTCCTGGTCCGAGCCGAAGTTCAAACCGTTTAGTTTCGAGAAATCGTTTTGGTGGATCGCCATTGTGCTGGTCGTGTTGATCAACTGCGCAATTTTTTGGCACGCGGTGTTCTTCCCGGAGACGTACTGGGACTCGCTGATACTCTATCTCGGCTACGGAAGGATGACATTCCTTCAGCACGCGTTTCCCTTTAAAGCAGAGGCGCAGGTCGGTATCGGCCTTGGCGCAAACTACCCGCATCTGTTCTCGACCTACGGCGCCGTTTCCTCTACATTGTTCAATAGTTGGTCTGACCTGCATCAGCGGCTCGCCGCACCTCTCGCGGGAGTCGCCTCTTGCGCATTGGTGTACTTCACCACCCGTGAGATATGGGGTAGTCACTCGATCGCGGCGGCGACAATGCTCCTGTTTCGCTCCGTCCCAAACGGCATTGCATACAACACATGGGCGTCGGACTACGCGTTTGCGATTCTATTCTGCATCGCGTTTGTTTACGCACTAGCGATACTCATGAAGACTCGACTTCCCGGGGCTTTCGTTGTTTACACACTCATCCCGGCGATCGGAATGCATCTAAACTACCTAATGGGAATTCTGTGGGTTCCTTGGCTGTTTGGCGTTCTACTATATATTCGTAGGACCAACATCGGCAAATCGTTCTTCAAGGGATTACGCCACGTGTTTACGATGCGCTTCTTCTGGGCAGTGTTTCTCGTATGCATCGCGCTTTCATCTACCTGGTACATACGCAACTGGGTTCTAACCGGCAATCCCGTGTATTCCTTCTTTCCGGAGATTTTTACAAAGAGCACCCGCATGAACACCGAGGTTCTACGGTCTGCGGAGTTGGAGTGGTTTCGCAACGGCGACGGGATCGGGAAGCTCGCTGAACGATACTATGACATCGATAACGATCTCGGCGAGTTTCGGGACTTCGAAGACGATGATTTTCAGCGGCAGGCTACACTGAAGCATCGCCTTCAGGCCAGCTTCAACTTTTGGAATGGATTCGAGGTCGCGTTCCGACGCAACGATGGACCAATCATCGCCGGTTCCTGGATCGGTCGAATCAAGCACCTTTTGAAGGTCTGGGACTCGGACACGGAGCCCGAAGAGGGAGAAGAGATACTGTTCTATGGGAAGCAATCATGGAAGATGAATCCGCTTCTCGCCGGGTTCTTTTTCCCAGCGATCATTGCGCTCTTGTACTTCCCGATGATCTCCCGCGAGGAGTTCGGCGAGTACAACAAAACGCGCGACGTGCGAATCGTTGTGCTTTGGACGAGCGGGCTGCTTTGTCTTCTCTTGCTCGCCTATATGTACTTGCTTGCAGATTTCTATCTATATCAAATCATCGGCATCCTCGGGCCTGCGGCGGTCGTCTCATCGGGCCTTCTCGCGTGTTGCCATTATCAATCGAAGCTCGGAAAGGTCCTCTTTCCGACGCTACTGGTCGTCGTGCTGTTACAGGGAATTCTCCCCGGCTTGGCCTTCGCGCTGATGAACTTCAAGCTCACCCACCCACAGGTCCTTTACGGTCAGTTGTACGCGCCTTCAAATCTCGATGCATTCCGGCAACCCGGTATGGAGAGCGAGGTTTTCCTGCGATTGCAGTTTGGAGACGACTATGACATTTGGGAATACGTGAACGACGAACTCGGCGAGGTGAAACTCCTCACACACGAGAACAGACATTACGTTTTCGACCCGGAAGTTTCGCTCGTTCACTTGGATGATTGGGACATTCAGCAGGCATGGGGTCTGCCGACTGAAGAGGTCGTCGAGTATCTACTTGAGCGGGACATACACTACTACCTCAGAACACCGAACGAATTCCGCCACAAGATCAACGCGCGGTTGGGAATGGAAGGCATCCGCCGGGCAGGGCTTCTCGAGCCCGTGCTCTCATCGGGCGACAACCATCTCTATCGGATAGTTTCGCCGGAAGAGACGCCACCTACACCAAACCCGGGCGAGCTAAAGAGGTGACGCCTCTCCGGCGAAGTCTAGTGACTCTCCTGCTCTGCTTTGATTCGTCGTAACATTTCCGGAGGCAACCCCGAGGCGGTTCGTGAAACCGACGTCAGGAAGTCGTTGGGCTTCGCATTTTCTGAGGACGGTTGCGGCATCTGGGGCTTGTCTTCGTTGGGTCGGTCCAATTCATTCGCGAGGCCGCTTAGGTCGACTTCCGTTGTCACCCGGCGATCCCTCGCGATGGCTCGATGGAACGTGCGACGCGCGGTAATTTTCTGCTCACTGTCGCGCGGCTGCACCGTGGGGCCGTTGGCCATTTCCGGGCGGTGATCCGACTGGCGGTGTTCCAGCGTGCGGTGCTTGGCGTCCATGCGACGCACCTCGTTGAGCACCTGCAGGGCGTGCACGTTGAGCATTGCCATGTCCTTCTGCAGAACCTTGAGACTTCTGTGGATAGGCGATTGTACAGACCAGTTCTTAGAGCGCTTGACGATGGCCTCCAAGTCTCCCTTGGCCTCTTCAAGATGAGTCATGAGCGACCCGACCAATGCGTTACGATCTTGTGCGTATGAGTCCATGATGCTTCACCTCCACCATTGAGATGACACCATGGAACCGCATTCTTCGGGCCCGATTCCAGTTGAGCGAAGGGAGTTTCCGGAATTCAGGAAATCGGCACGCGAAACTACTGCAAACTCCCGATCAAGTTTAGCCTACTTCGACGTTTGTGTCGCGGAGCCATGGATGGAGAGCAGATAGCTCCACCGCTGGTTGTAGGCGTGAATCAGACGCTCAGCTTCGGGGGATGGTCGTTCCTGCGAAATGCGCTTCATGTGTTCACTGGTTTGCGCGTATAGCTCACGAAGCTGGTGAAAGTCATTCAACCGGTGGGCTGTCATGAACGTCTCGACCGCGAAGATTCGGATCAGATCGTCAGGCTCGGCCAGCTTTTTCCCTTCGCTGGTGCAATCGTCCAGGATCAGGTGCCCGGTAGCCTCGTAACCGTCGATGGCGAGATTGAACGCCAGCCGTGCGCGGATCGAGGATTCGGCGCCATCAGTCTTCAATTGGAGAGCATCGCGGTAGACTTGATTCGATTCCGAATCGCGTCCGATACGTTCGAGCGCTGTACCGAGTACGAGCAACGTTGCGGGCTTAACGCCTTTGCGGTTTCTGCCGCGCTGCAGCACATCCGCCGCGCTTTGAAAGTCGCCGCGATCGAAGAGCCACTTCCCCACAGCGGCCCAGACCCTCAAGTTGCCGGTGATCTCGTTGTGTCTGTTTTTTAACCACTCGTCAAAGAAGCGGCGGTTCCAAATTGCGCCGTGATTAGTGAGGGAGTTTTCGAGTGCCGAAGAGAAATGCGCTGGGTGTTTCGCTATCGTATCGAGCACTCGGTCGAAGCCTTGCTGATCAGGTACCGCTGCGAAGTGATCGACAAGCGCGGAGGCAAACTCGTCGCACACGCCGCGGCTTTCGAGAAGCTCAAACACGAACGGTTTGGAATCCTCCAGCCTAAGGATTCGGAAGATCGTTTCGACCAGTTTCCGCTGGGGTTCTTTGCTGTTGCCGTTTTTGTGGTTCGCTGCGCGGGCCGCGAACTCCAATGCTTGCCGAACATTGGTGCCTTGAAAAAAGACTTCCGTCGCGCAACAGAGCGTCTTCAATCCAGCGTCGGTTTTCTCTGCGCGCTCGCCGATTAGTCGGACGGCTTCATCGTGCTGCTTACGGCGCGAGAGCAAGAGCGAGAGCGCACGCAGCGCGGGCATCCAGTCGGGGTCGCGGGACAGAATCTCGCGATAAATCTCGATGGAAGCGTTGGCATTTCCCCGCCGCAGTTCGGTCGCGGCCCAAACCATCTGCAACTTGTTGTTGAGGGGGTGGTGCTTGAGCCCTTCCTCTGCGACAGTGCGGAGAGCTTCTGTCTCCCGTTGCTCTTCCATCCACTCGATCAGCCAGAGCCTGGCACCGAGGTGGTCGGGCTGGCGCGCGAGGGTCGCGCGGACCTCCGCGATGGCTTCTTCGCGCTCGCCGACTTCCCACATCAACCACGACAATCTGGCCGAAGCATCAGCGGTGTTGGGGTGCCAGCGCAGGAACTCTTCGAGCAACTGGCGCGCGAGATCCGCGTCCTGGTTTCGAACCAGAATCTCCACTTCCGCGTCGAGCGGCAGGTACTCGTTCGGCTCGCTGCGAATCTCTTGCTCCAAGAGTCGGCGCGCCTCAGCGACCCCGTCCTCGCCCTGACGTGCCAACTTCCGCGCCTTGTTCACAAGCGTTTCGATGCGTGATGTTTCCGGATTCGTCATTCGTTGTCTGTTGCCCGTCCGCTGCGCATGGGTTTGGGTGGCGGCAGCAAACTTCGTAAGAGCACACTTTATGCCCTCTCAGCGCAAGCTCCGCCTCTCCACTGTGATCACTGCCATGACCTTTGGCGGCGCGCAACGCATTCTGGTCGACTATCTGACGCGATTGCCCAAGTGGATCGAAACCGAGGTGCTGACACTCTACCCGGGGCCGATGAGCGAAATGCTTCGCAACGAGGGGATCCCCGTTTACGAGTCGAACCTCCACGGCGTCGGCAGCCTTCGAGCAATTCCTCGCTGGACGAAGCACTTTAAGGATAGCAAGCCGGACATCGTTCACACACATCTGGGCAAAGCGGACTTGTGTGGCCGTTTGGCAGCGCGACGGGCTGGAGTGCCGGTCGTCCTGACCACGAGCCACAACAGCGAGCACTGGAAGAAAAACCCCGCTCTGAACGCCATCGACAATTGGTCGCTTCGTCAGGCCGACGGGATTCTTGCCGTTTCAAACGAGGTGAAGCGGTTCTTGGTGGAGCGCGGTCAGCCCGCGGCGAAGATTCAAGTCAGCTACGCACGCGCAGAGCTCCGAGACAGGTTTCGGGAAGCGGAAGTTTCAGCCGATGTGCGCCGCAGGCTCCGTGAGGAACTGGAAGTTGCGGAGGGGGCGCTCGTATCAATCATGGTCGGTCGGATGCACCCTCAGAAAGCCCACGAAGTTGCGTTTCAGGCGATGGCAAAACTACCCGCGACAGACGCGCAGCACGTTCTGGTGCTCGCCGGCGAGGGACCGCTTCGTCCCCAGCACGAGGCCGAGGCGAGGCGCCTCGGGATTGATGGGAACGTGAGATTTCTCGGCAACCGCGCCGATGTCGAAAACTTGCTGCGTTTCGCGGATGTCTTCGTGATGCCGTCCCGGTGGGAGGGCGCGCCACTTGCCCTCATGGAAGCCCATGGCGCCGGCCTCCCCGCTGTCGTCAGTGACATCGAAAGCATGAGCGAAGTTGTGAACGATTGCGCCGGTGCGTTGGTGGGGAAGGTAGACGACCCCGACTCAATCGCAGGGAAGTGGGCCGAGTTGCTCGCCGATGGTGAGCTCCGAAAGAAACTCGGAACCCGCGCCCGCGAGCGTGCGCTCGAGAATTGGGATATCCGAGGGCTGCGCGATGAGTGGCTCGACTACTATCGGAATCTCGCGCGCGGTTCTCAATCGCTGAAGAAAGAAGACCTACCGACGGAATTCTTGGGAGAAGTACCTAATGGCGCGCTATGACCTAAAACCCTATCGGTGGTGGTTTATGCTGCTGCTCGTGTTCGGACTCGCCATGGGAGTCGCGATCCCTTGGTTCTTCGGCTGGGCGGAAATGAGCTACACGTCGGCAGCCAAGCGGCAGGAGTACGATATGCGGATTCTCGCCGGGAAAATCGAAGAGTTTCGCGAGGAACACGACAAGCTCCCCGATGCGGTCTCATTCCTTGATTTTACCGTCAGCGTTCGGGCGCTGGAGATGATGGGCGGCGAAAACTTGACAACGTATTTCCCGGGTACGGAAGCAAACCCCGGGCTGACCACGCCGCACGCCTACGTCAACGATATGTGGCCCGATTACTTTTCCGATACGAATGATTTTCCGATATCTTACGCTCACAACGGGAGCGATTGGATCTTGCAATCCATGGGGCCAAACCGGCTTTACGAAATGGAGCCAATGGCGATTCTCGAGCTAGAGCCCGAGGCGCGGGCCGAAGCACTCCTGTCGAACACCTACGATCCCACCAACGGCACGTGGAGCTTGGGCGATCTGTGGCGCATGAGCGAGTAGCGCGCACCTCCGCCCCGAGGCACCCTGAGAAAGTTACTTCTTCAGGGCAGCCTTCACGAATTCGCTCGTCTCGCTGAAGAACTGAAACTTCAACCCGTCGCGTACCTGCTTGGGGAGGTCTTCCATGTCGCGCTCGTTGTGATGGGGGAGAAGGACTTCCTTGATACCCGCGCGATGCGCGGCGAGGCACTTTTCCTTCACACCTCCGATGGGGAGCACGCTGCCGCGCAGTGTGATCTCGCCGGTCATGCCGACGTAGTCGCGGACGGGCTTGCCCGAGATCAGGCTCGCGAGCGCAGAAGCAATCGCAACGCCTGCGGAGGGGCCATCCTTCGGAGTCGCACCGGCAGGAACGTGGAGGTGGTAGTTGAATTCCTTGAAGTCCTGTAGGTTGAGTTTGAATTCCTCATGGTTGGAACGCAGCCACGTCAATGCGGCCTGAGCCGACTCTTTCATCACGTCGCCGAGCTGACCCGTCAAAACCAGATCGCCCTTGCCGGGGTAACGAGCGGCCTCGATGAACATGATCTGTCCGCCGACGGATGTCCAGGCCAGCCCGATGGCGATGCCGGGCTTACCCATACGTTCCGCGACTTCACGGAACGTGCGCGGTTGGCCGAGAAACTCGGTGAGGTTCTTCTGGGTGATGCTTGCTTTGCCGGGTGCCTTGGGCCTCTTGCCGCCCTTCTTTTCCTTCTTACGGCGATCCAGCAGCGAGCCGTGTTCGGCCTTCTTGCGGGCGACTTTGCGGCATACACGCGCGATGACCCGTTGAAGACCTCGGACGCCGGCTTCCTCTGTATAGTTCTGAATGATCCCACGCAGTGCCGTCGCAGAGAAGCTGACGTCTTTGCTCGTCAGCCCATTGTAATCCAACTCGCGAGGGACAAGATAGCGCTTGGCGATTTCTTGCTTTTCCAACTCGGTATAGCCAGCAATGCGGATGATCTCCATGCGGTCGCGGAGCGGACCGGGGATCGAATCGAGCGTGTTCGCCGTCGTCACAAACATCACGCGAGATAGGTCCACCGGCATATCCATGTAGTGATCGGTGAAGTGATGGTTCTGCTCCGGGTCGAGCACTTCGAGAAGCGCCGACGCCGGATCGCCACGGAAGTCCTGACCGAGCTTATCGATCTCGTCCAGCATCACCAACGGGTTGTTCGTGCCCGACTCTTTGAGCGCCTTGATGATGCGCCCCGGCATCGCGCCGACGTAGGTGCGACGATGGCCGCGAATCTCTGCTTCGTCACGCATTCCGCCGAGGGAGAAGTTCTGAAAGTTTCGTCCAGTCGCTCGCGCGATTGACTTTCCGAGCGAGGTCTTTCCGACACCGGGAGGACCTACAAGGCAAAGGATCGGCCCCTTAAGATCGCCGTCTTTGAGGCGAATCACGCTGAGGAACTCGATGATGCGTTCCTTCACGGAATCGAGTCCATAGTGGTCGGCGTCGAGAACTTCAGCGGCCCGGAAGATATCAATGTGGTCGTCGCTGGAGATATCCCACGGGATGTCGAGAATCCATTCGAGGTACGTGCGCACAACGCTGTATTCCGCTGCGGCGGTCGGCATTCCGATGAGCCTGCCGATCTCCTTCTCCGCGATCTTGCGCGCGTGGTCCGGCATTTCTGTGGCATCGAGGCGTTCCCGCAACTGATCCAGCTCAGCTTCCTGCGGGTCCATTTCCCCCAGTTCCTTGCGGATCGCCTTGATCTGCTGCTGGAGGTAGTAGGAACGCTGCCCTTTGTCGACTTCTTCGCGGACCTCGTCGTTAATCTTGCTGCCGATTTCGAGGAGGTGGACTTCTTGTCCGAGAACTTTCTGAAGCCTCAGCAGCCTGCTTTTCGTGTCCGCTTCTTCAAGAAGCG
>JAUIJJ010000059.1 GCA_030431385.1 bacterium
CATGTTGTCCACGACGACGTGGTTATTCCGGGCGTAGATCAAGTCCGCCCGAGTGAAGGTTGGGAGCAACTCGCGCCACAGCCGAAACACCAGTGATCGGTCTTGGTCGTTGGCTTTGAAATCCTTCATCGCGGTTACTTCATCTACGAGATGATTGATGAAGTAGCCGACTGCACCGACGGGAGTCGTGAAGTTAAGCGGTTCGTCCTTGTCATCTTTCTTGCCCCGAAGGCGCGAAAGCAGGCCGCCAGAATGCTTGCCTTGGCCAGCCTCGGATAGACCGTTGGATTGTTGCGCGATCTCTTCCTCGACCGAGGCATCCTTGATGTGAATCAGGCCGCGATCGAGTAAATCGTCGAGGATTCGATACACTTCGAAACGACCCATGGCAGCCCTGTTCACGATGGCGCGGATCGGGAAACGCCCGTTGACCTGGGCAAGTACTTTCCATTCCGTCGCCGATAGCTGAATCTTCTCATCGACGGATGGAAACTCGGACTCGACCGCCAAGACAAGCTGGTCGCTGCTGAGCCTGCTGATGATCTTGCGCCATTCGTCCTGTCGACGGGTACCCTCGAGCAAAAGAGGCTCGATATCGATTTGAACGGTGGCTTCACCGAGCTTGGACTCGTCGGCTTGGTCGAACTTGAATTCGCCATCTTCGAGGCCGAAGAGGTTCCAGATTTCTTCTTCCAGTTGGAGGCGAAGCACGTCCCTGATCGTAGATTCCGGGACAATGTCCCGCTCGATCAAAATCTCGCCAACCCGCTTGTCGGACTCGACGGTTCGCTGAAGGTTAAGGATCTGAGCAAGGGTGCTGCGCTTTAGAATGCCACGATGGACGAGCAAGTCTCCGAGACGTCGCTGGCGATCCATCGAGCCTGAATTGATAATCCGCCCGTCGCGAATCATCAGCGTCACTTCGTAATCATCGCTGCGGACCGACAATATGCCGGTGCTCTTGCCCATGCTAATGAACTGGAGCACCTCGGGAAGTTGTACTTGTTTGAGATTACCCTGCATGGGTTATCCCGCCTTTTTCCGACCTGAGTATCCGGCCGTTTTTAGTCCTTGAACAGATCGTCAAGTCGATCTTCGACGTCGTTCTCTATCTGAATCCGCTTGTCCGATGGTATCGTCTTCTTCTTTGCCTGACCAAGGGTGTCGCGCAGGATCTTCGCGCTTTCCTTCGAGTACAGGCGCACCATGCCGATCGTCGTGCGATCATCGAAGATCACCGTCAGGATCGTATTGTCATCCACGAGGATGTTGTGGATGTGGTCGCGCTGTCCCTGATGGAAAAGGACCGAGAAGTCTTGCTCACCGACCAACTCCGCCATCGCTCGGGTGGAGGCAAACGAACCGGCAATCAGAGCGGCCAAGGCATCGGTATCAATGTTGGCCGTGAATCCCTTCTTCGCCAGGCACTTGCCATCCGCATCCACCAACATCGCACACTTCGCCTCTGACTGCTTCAGCATCTGAAGCAAGGCCCGGTGGATCTGGGTGATTTCGGTCTTCGTTAGAATGAGTGGCTGATTCGCCATCGTGTCGATTCCTTTCTTCCGCTACGCCGCTTCTCAGGTAATGGGCTGTTTGCCCGGGGGAAGAATCTTCACTTCGCCAAGCTTGCCTATGTATGTCACGAAGAGCGACTTCTCGAAGTCGTCCTTCACGTACACTTCCAATTCTGGTCCGTTGTTGTCGTCAGACTTGAAGTACCAGAAGTTTGTAACCGTGCCTTCGTGCGCCTTTTGTTCCTGCTTGAAGAACTTCAGGCGGCGACTCCACGTCGACTTGAAGATGCCGAGGAATCCGACCTTGCCAGTTAGCTGGAACTGATCCTTTTCGCCACCCACCATATTGGCGAGCGTCAGGTCTGCGCTCCCGAGTCCCATGCCGCGAACTTTAGCTTTACACTTCTGGACAGCGTTGAGCGTCGGAGCACTTCCCGTCGCCGCCATTGCAGGCTTCTCCTCAGGCTCAGGTGCCGGTGAGTCGGCTGGCTTCGGCTGAGGCAGCTTCGGCTTGTCTGCCGAGCTGTTTTCTTCGTTCTCGAGATCGCGCTCATCCATCTCGCCGAATTCGTCATCAGCCGGCTTGGGCACTGCGGCTTTCGACGCGCTGGCGACTGCCGGACCGAGCTTCTTCTCGCCGGAAGTTGGGGCCGACGCAGCCGGGACAGTATCCTTGTTGAGTTTCTTGATGACGAGTGAGCTGATGCCCTTCAACGTATCCTTCACCCCAACGCCTGTAAGTGCAACCGCCTCATAAATCGGGGCGTCCGCGCTGTTGAGCAATTTGGACAGTTCCTCAACCGAGGAAATCTGAGGCATGTCTCGCTTGTTGACCTGCAGAACCCACGGAATTCCGTCGTGGTCATCGGGACCATTCTGGAGGTGATAGGTGTAGTCGGCGAGGTTTTGCTTCAGGTTTTCCAGCGAGTCGATATTTTCCTGGAATCGGTCGCGCTGACTGTCTGCGACGAACACGATTCCATCCACACCGCGGAGGACGAGCTTCCTAGTGGCGTTGTAGTAGACCTGACCAGGAACCGTATACAGCTGGAACTTCGTCTTGAACCCCTTCACCTCTCCCAAGTCGAGGGGGAGGAAGTCGAAGAACAGGGTACGATCCTGCTCCGTGGCCAACGACACGAGCTCGCCCCGGAACTTCCCGGGAACGGTCTTGTGAATGTGGATCAGGTTCGTCGTTTTCCCACAAAGACCGCATCCATAGTACACGATCTTACAGGAGAGTTCTTTGAAGGCGTAATTTAGTGTTGCCATAAGAGTTCGCTAATTCCTCTCGAACCGGAAAATCTGGCTAGCGCAAGCCCATCGTAGCATTGTCGAGCTTCTCTGCTGCTGAGCGCATCTCCACGCGCACCAACCCAAGGTTGGCATCGGGGCTCGAAATGCAAACGAGGTATCCCGCGCGCGTTGAGTTGAAGTACATTTTGTTGGTGTCGGTTTCAACGATGAACGAAACCAGATCACCTTGTTCCATCTTGCGCGTTGCTTTTTCTGTCGAATTGATGATCGAAGACGTCAAGGCACCCATTAACTCGTCATCGAGCTCCGTGGCGAAATCGCTGGCGACGATAATACCGTCGGCGGCGACAACGAACGAGCCGATGATCCCGGGTGTCTTGTTTAATTCTGCCAAAATCCGTTCCATGTATCAACTCCTGTTAGCGGGCCGTTGCTTTTCGAGTCCTACTGGACGCCCTCGAGTGGGATCTGATCGCGCGATAAACCTGTCATCAGCGGAAGAGATGGATACTTCCACTGCAAAAACTCCCGCGTGGACTTCGTCAAGATAGCCAGACGGCTGTGAATCTCCTCTTGAGTGACGCGCGAGTTAAACACCAAAAGCAATCCAAAATTCTGGTTCAGCGTTGTGTTGAAGAGCGTATGGTCGCGGCTCTCGATGATCACCCGCCGCACTCTCGTTAGACCCGAGTCGTGGAGCAATCCGCCGAGCGCGCCGCAGTGATTCATCAGGCGTGCGACCAGCTTGTCCGTGTCGAGCCTCATCGGCAAGTCCCGCCAGACGACGAAGCCTTCCGTGCTGTAGATCACAAAGCCTTCCAGACCGTGACTCTTCTTGATCGTTCCCGTCAGCTCTTCGTAACTGAAGACTTGGACGAAACCACCGGTCGGCGATGCCTCCAGGGCAGTCGGCCGCGGTACATCATCAACTGCATCCGAGCCTCGCAACGCTGCCGACTCCTTGCGCCCGAGGAGTTCAGGGATACTGTAAGCCAGCATGTAAGGCCCTGCAGCGAGCAGGACAAAAATCTGGATCAGTGCCGGGATAAAGCTTAGCCAAGTGAGTAGCGGGCTAGGGTCTGTTTGTGACGGATAAAGGCCGTAAAGAAACGCGCCGAGAATCGAGCACACGAAGCGTATAAAGGCGTAAATGATTGCTGTGCCGGCTGCCATCCCCACGGTCGCCTTGGGGTTCGTCGCCATCGCTACCAAGAAGTAGACAACGATTTCTACAACGACGATCAGGATGCCCGCCATCCACGAGTCGAAGGACGGCTCCAAACCGGCAAGCCCCATGGCAATGCCGGTCAGCGTCAAGAACAGCAACCCCACGATCACCCATCCGCGATCAAGAGTTGTCATGCATCATTCCTCCACGAGCGTTTCGTTCTCATCTTGATCCCGAGTCTCCTCAAGATCGATTCGCCCTTTCGGGCCTGGGAGCAACCGGCTCACTGCCATCTGCAGCCGGTAGAGTACCTTCCCAAAGTTTGCCGTTGGTCGCATAGAGAATGAAACCAGATGTTCCCGGCGCACAAGCACAATAAGCTGTGAGTTCTCGGTTTCGATCAATCCGATCTCAACACCGCCACAATCCAGCTCGCCGCACGCCTCCATCGCTTCCTTGTAAAACTCGTACGCGCACTCGGCGGGCTCTGGCGTGCCATGGAGCGCAGGATCGCCAGCTCGAATTGGCACTACCGCACACGAGATGATATCGGCAAGTGACCGCATCTCGGCAAGAATTCGGTCGAGAATCTCCTGATTCCGAAGCTTGAGCCGACGATGGCCCGATGACCTGCTCTGCCGCTGATTGCTCTCTTGTTGCTGGCCCTTCACCTGCCGATACTGTGTCTCCAGCATCTGGACCTGAGGGTCAAAAGGATTCCGTTTGTCTAACTCATCCAGCGTAGCCCGGGCTTCCTCGATCCGTCGGAGATGGATGAGGCACTTCGCCTTCTCCACCATCAGGCCGAGCGCATCGGGCGCCTTGTTCTCAACGCGCTGAATCTCAGCCAGTGCGTCCTGATACCTTCCTGAATCACCCAACAGCCGCGCGTAGATCACTCGCCCGGCAACCGACTCGGGATCACCAGCCAGCCCCCGGTGGCAAATCTCCAGCGCACGGGAATACTTCTTCTGCTTCCTCAGTGCGTTGCAGAGAGGAATATATGCGAGGGGATTCTTCCCCGACAGGAAATCGCTTTCCAGTCGGGCCGGATCGTAATCCGAGGGAATGGCCATCGTCGCTGCGGAACCTTCCAAGGGCTTGAGTTGGGATGCGGCGGCGAACGCCGTTCCAACTTCTGAGGTTATTCAATTTCAAGAGTCAAAGGGCTAGTCGTTCACCGGCGCAAGAAGTTGTTTTCGAAAACCGAGCGAATCAGGGAACCCCTTACTACAGACAAAGCCTACGTGTAGTCAAACTCCACACCAAACACAAGCGTCGAACTAGATCAGTGCGCCGAAAATCACGCCGAGGAACGACCGGAACACGCCCTGCTCTTCGCCACTTTCGAACGACTCGCTGACTTGGTTAATCGCTCGCTGGGCATCTTCGTATAGCGATGGGTCGTTTACCAGACGCCCGATTGTGCCGGTGCTGCTGTTGATCTTGTCGGAAACTTCCTTCAGGTTCGCAATCGCGACTTCAATCCGCGGGGCGGCGTCGCCCATGGCGTCGAGCATCTTGCGAAGCCCTTCGCGATTTTCGGCCACCGCGCCTTCGACTTCACGGGCAGCCCTCTGAAGGTCTTCCATGATCGTCTTCGCCTCGGTGATCATCTCGTCGCCGTTGATCAATTTGCCGAGGTCGCCTTCTCCGCTGTTGATCTTGTCGCCGATTTGCTTCGCCGAGTCCATGAACGAACGCATGTCCTCATAGAGCTCCGTGTCGGCGTAGAGCTTCCCGAGCGTTCCCTCTCCTCCCTCAAGCGAGGAGGTGAAATTCTGGAGTCGATCCGCGATGTTGTTCAGCTTCGGGCCCAGCTCCGCGAACTGTTCGCTGGTGCGGCCGAGGTAGTCTTTGTTTTCGTCGATGACGGCGTTGATCTTTGCCATCGTCTTTTCCTGATTATCATTCAGGTTCTTGATGAGGTTTTCGGTTTCGCCGCTCAACTCGGCGACAGTTCCGAGGACCTCGTCGATGCTCGGGGTGTCGAGCGTCTTGATGGTATCTGCCTCGCTGAGATAGGTCATCTCCGCAGGTTCACCTTCCTCGAAGGTGATGTTAACGAAGTTACCTCCGAGCAGGCTGCTCAGCTGAACCTTGGCGACGGCGTTTTGGGGAATCTTGTACTTGTCTTTGATGCTGAGAACGACACGCACCTTGTAGTTCGTCGGGTTCCAATCCATGCTCTCCACGCGGCCAATGGGGACGCCGCGGAGCTGAACGCCCGTGCCCGGTTCGATTCCGGTGGCCTGACGAAAGTCAGCCAGAATCTCGTATCGATCGTTCCTGAATGGGTTATCGCCCACGCGTAGGCTTAGGCCCATGATGATAATCACACCAAGCGTGAAGAAGATACCGACTTTTACTGCCAGCGAAGCATTCTGCTGCATCGTGAGAGACCTCGGGAAAAGTTAAACCGCTGCGTGCAAACCATTCCCAACCGGGCTTTGTTCGTCAAGCGGTTGGACATGTTTTTTCGACAATCTTGTGGAAAACTCGTCTGGCGATTCAGCGTAGGCCTCTTGAAACCACGAAAAGTCGTTAAAGTCGCTTGCAGATTGGTCGTGGTAGGATCGACGCGGAGGCCGTATGAAGAAGTGATTCCGTCAGGTGTGAAACTCGCCGAATGACAGAAGCTTCCCCTCGACTTCCTTGAGCTGTCTCTCGCCGCTGTCGCGGATTGAAATGGCGTACATTCTCAGGTGAAGGTCAAAAATCCGCGTGAGGTCTGCGGGGTCGCCCAGCATCAAACTGGCAAGATAGCGACCCGCCACCAGTTTCGGCTCTTCGATTAGGAGTTCGACTTCATACTTCCCTGGAGCCACATTTCGCAGCAGGTCGTTGTTGCGAACCCAAATCGCCCGTAGCGAATCCATCGTCGCGAGCGAAAAGTGAATCTCAAGGGCATCGAAGCTTCGTGATGTCTCCACCTCAACCCGGATTCGAAAGTCCTCTCCAGCTTCGAATGATCGCTGTTTTGCACCCTCGCGGTTGCGGATTTCGACTGCGGTGATCTTCGCGTCGATGGCGGCAAACTTTCCTGTGGGAAGGGCGGCTGCGCGACGGTAATCAAGGTCGACTTCAGAGCTCTGAGAATTCGGCACCGCCTGCAACGCCTCGAAAAATTCCGGCAGTATGTCATCGGCACTTCCGAACGCTCGCTGCACACCTTTGTCCAGCCACAGCACGTTGTCCGCTATGGCCTCAATGTGCTCCAGGTTGTGACTCACGAACAGAAGCGTCGCCCCATTGCGGCGTAGCTCTCGCATCTTGCGCAGGCACTTGATCTGAAAGGACAGATCGCCCACAGCCATGACTTCATCGAGCAAGATCACATCCGCACCAGCAAACACAGCGATCGCGAATCCGAGACGAACGTACATGCCGCTGGAGTACCGTTTCACCGGCGTGTGGATGAACTTTTCCAACTCGCTGAACTCGATGATGTCGTCGAGTCGGTCGAGAATCTCCTGCCGGTTCAGGCCCATGATCGAACACTGGAGAAAGATGTTCTCCATGCCGGTAAACTCAGACTGAAACCCCGCACCGAGTTCCAGAAGGGCTGAAACACGCCCATCAACTTCGATGGTCCCTGACGTTGGTTGGCTGATGCCGCTGAGAATCTTCAGGAGGGTACTCTTTCCTGAACCGTTCCCGCCAACAACTGCCAGACATGTTCCCGGATGAGCCTCGAAGCTGACACCATTGAGTGCGGTGTAGAGACGCGTCTCGCCCTTTGAAAACAAGTTCTTAATCGCCATCTCTTTAAGAGATGTCGATGCGACCGTTTGGATCTCGAACTCCTTCGTCAGATCATGGGCTTTGATTGTCGCTGGCGCGGTGGCTTCAACGCTCATTTAGCAGCTCGTCCAGTCGAAGGAATTCGTCGATGGTGAGATTTTCCGGCCGCCGCTTTTCGTCGATTTCAGCGCGACTCAGGAGGGAGGCGGATTCGTCGCGGCTCTGGACCATCTGCCCCATCTGCAAACTGTTGAGCAGAGTCTTCCGTCGAAATCGAAACACGCTGTCGAGCATCTTGTAGACCCGCTTGCGGTGGGCGTCGTCTTTGACGAGCGGTTTCGGCAGAGGTTTCAGTACGAGCACCGAGCTGTGAACCCTCGGTGGCGGGATGAATTCTTCAGGACCGATCTCCATTGCGATCTCCGCCCTGTACTTGAGGGCGATCTTGTAGGTGAGTGCCCCGGACGCGCGGACTCCCGCACCGGCAGCGATTCGTTCCGCGACCTCGCGCTGAATCATGAAAACGCAGCTGTCGAACGCGATTGGCGAGTCAACGAACCGGAAAAGAATCTCGCTCGTTATCTGGTAGGGGAGATTGCCGACGCCAACAACTGGCCCGCCCTTCCCGCGTTCAGCGACCAACTCTTCGAGCTTTAGCTTGGTGAAGTCCTCGTTGATGAAATCTATGGGACCATACGCCGTGTCGAGGTACTTGTGCCACTCCTGGAAGCTGGTGTCGACCTCGATGGAAAGTACCGTGCCAGCGCGTTTCGCCAGCTCGACCGTTAGGTTTCCTAGTCCCGTGCCGACCTCGATCGCAGTGTGCTCAGGCGTGAGTTCCGCCAGATCTGCAATCGCGGCGCATATGCCCTGATCCCGAAGGAAGTGCTGGCTACGTCGCTTGTCTAGGCGGATGCCCAGCCGATTGAGTATACTTTGAATTGGAGGGAATTCAGACGACTGATCCATAGAGTTTCCGGGAGCTCCTCCCGGTCATTTGAGTCAGTCAGCATCCCGGTGGCAAGGGGCACGGTGTGCTGGTGCAGCGAGGCTAAAAGAAAAGGAGCGCCAAGCGACGCTCCCAAAATTCACGCAAGTGGTACAGTCTAGCGGCGAGGGCTCTTCTTGATCGGCACCGGTTGAAGCTCGCGCTCGCCCGCGAAAAATCTTGGGACCTTTTCGCTGTCGGTGTCTTCTCGGACAGAGATGTTATTCTTAATCAACTTGAACAAAACCAGAGTTCTATCGATCAGCCAATTCATACGTTGGAAGCTCTCCTCTCGACTTACTTGATCACGGATCCACGTGCCAAGTACCCTTAAGTATGGACCGATTAGCCCTCCTGACAACCCAAATCACCCGCCGATGGTTCGGCCCCCGTCGATGGTCAGCGTCTGTCCTGTTACATAAGTGGCGCCGAGGAGATAGACCACCGCCTCCGCGATGTCCTCTGGCGCACCCCACTTTCCCAGTGGAATCTTGGCGACAATCTTCCGCCGTAGGTCGTCACTCAGGTCTGGAGGTTCCAGTACCGCGCCAGGAGCGACAGCGTTCACCAAGACATCGGGCGCGAGCTCCCGTGCCAGCGCCTGAGTCAGCGTCGCGAGCCCACCCTTTGCCGCCATGTATGCCGAGTAATTCCGGTAGGTGCGCCCGACGGCCCAGTCGGTGATGTTGACGATCCTCCCCGGCGAATTCTCCCTCAACATCGGGAGCGCGAGCTGCGAGCAGATGAAAGGGCCGAACAGGTTCGACGCGATCACCTCCTGAAAGTCGCCATCGGTGGTCTCTTCGAACTTGATTCGAGGAAAGATCGCTGCTGAGTTCACGAGGCCAGTCAACCCGCCGGCTTGGTCTTGGATCTCCAGCACCATGCGCTCAACATCGATACGCTTACTATGGTCGCCCTGAACGAGCCACGCTCGCTGGCCCGTTTCGTCAATGATCTGACCGACAACCGATTCAGCAGCTTCTCGCGATCGGCGGCAGTGAACGACGACATCAGCGCCCGCGCGCGCACATGCCAGAGCGATGCTCCTGCCGACGCGGCGCGCCGACCCAGTGATCCAGACAATTTGGTTCTTCAGTCTCATGCGACAACTCATGTCGAGTTCCGCACCTGCCGACAACCTCAGATTTGCATCCGGCAGTGGGATTTTTGTTGATGTTGATCGGACCACCTCGCCACTTTCCGAGTAGATGCGTTCTTCTTGGAGAATCCAATGCGATTAACACCATTCCTGACAGCTATCACCAGCCTCTTAATGGTCGCGGCGACCGCCGCCTTCAGCGCTCCGCTGAACTCTCAGATCGAGCAATCCATCTCTACTGGAGGCGCCGCGCGCGCCCTTTGGGGAATTCACGCGATCGAACTGGAAACCGGTCGCGTTCTGGCCGATGTCAACGGCTCGCGCCTGTTGGTCCCGGCCAGCAACCGGAAGCTCGTCACGACCGCCATGGCAGTATCCAAATTCAAGCCCGATGAGCGCATCGAGACAACGCTCTATGCGACAGACCTTGGCGCGGATGGCGTGGTCCGTGGTGCGCTTGTAGTGAAGGCCGTCGGCGACCCATCTTGGTCGCCGGAGTTTACCGGGGGGCGCCCCGGTCAAGCCCGACTCGAGGAGCTGGCGAAGGCCGCTCAGCATGCAGGCATCACGAGGGTCCTCGGCGACCTGGTCATTGATGTGGGGCGCTTCGAAGACCCCGAACCGATTCCGCCAGCATGGGCTTGGGATGAACTTCAAGCCAGCTACGCGCCCCGACCTGCCGCCCTGTCTATGAACCAGAATCTAGTGGGAATCCGTATCGAGCCTGGCACCCCCGGCGATCCGCTCCGGGTTTCATTCGCAACCTCAGCCGATCCCTTTGAGATCATCAACAACTCACGAACGCTCGGCGGAGGCTCGGCGCCCACGCTGCGCCTTGAGAGAGACATGAGCGGCAAATACGTGAAGGTGGAAGGTGGGCTTCCGGCGGGGGACAAAGGTGGATCGCGCTCGATCCCCAGCGGAAACCCAGTCATGACCGCTGCACGCGCATTTAAAGAGGAGTTGGAGGAAGTCGGAGTTCGGGTCGATGGCATCATCCGCCTCGAACGGAACGTAGACGGTGCGGACACAAAAGTCGCCTCGATTCTTGGCGCGCCGATCTCCGACGTCGTGCGCATCTGTAACAAGGAAAGCGACAACTTCCTCGCTGAGTCGCTGTACCTGTTGTGTGCTGCAGATCACTACGGGCGAGCAAGCTACCACGGCGGGCACGAACTCGAGCGAACCTTTTGGAAGCGCATGGGAGTCGAACCGGGAGAGGTTCGGCCCAGCGACGGCAGCGGCCTCAGCCGCGAGAACGGGATCACCCCTCACGCGTTGGTGGAGTTGTTGGCTTCCTACCGCGAGGTTCCCTGGTTCATCGATAGCCTGCCTGTCAGCGGGAAATCCGGGACACTCCGCTATCGACTTTCGGGCAAGTACATGGCCGGAAGAGTGCAGGCAAAGACCGGTACGCTCGACGGAGTAAGCGCCCTCAGTGGCTACGTTCGCAGCGATTCTGGCAGGACGGTAGTCTTTTCGATCATGGCCAATAACTACACTTCCAGCACGGCGAGCATCCGCCGGAAAATAGATGATATCGTGGAGACCCTCGCGGCGCAGTAGCCTATTCAATCGTCGCCATTTCCGAATCCCGCTTGAACCCTCCCCTTTTTTTGCCGACACTCTGGCCACGATACCATAGCAGAGTGGAAAATGGGAGTATGGCTTCAAGTACATCGTTCCCAATTCGTAAGGATTTACTAATCCTCCCGGATATACGTACACCAGTCGAACGCGCTCAGGAAAAAAAGAGAATCCGTCGGCAGATGATCTTGAACTGCCTTAGGAAGAACCCGCCTTACTCGAGAGCGGACATCACTCGAACACTTGGCTTTAACTCGCAAACTGTCAAGTCCCTCGTGAACGATCTGGTGGGGGAGGGACTCATCGTTGAAGAGGCAGGAGAAGCCGACGGGAGGATGGGTCGCCCGCCTACTCCTTGCCGGCTCAACAAAGACGCCGCGTTCGTACTTGGCGTCTTCATAGATTCGAACGAGGTTTCCGCGCTTGGTTTGGACCTTGAAGGCGACGAAATCTTCTCAGTCTCAACCGCTATGGATTGCCTGACCGGTGGCGCGGAAACGGTTGGTGCACTCGTGGGGTTCCTGCGGGACCTATTGGCGTCCAACCAATCCAAGTCGCCTCCGTTGGCTGGCATCGCCATCGGAGTGGGGGAGGACCACCATCTTGAATCGACAGGCCGGTTCGACCTGCTCAAACCGATTCCGAAATCCCGGCTTTCTGATATCGTCGACGGACTGGAGGCTGAAATCGGGTTGCCGGTGCTGACACTAAGCCGCCCGCGGCTCCAGGCGCTGACGTCCTTTTGGTTTGGCGAGGGGCAACGGTTTGACAGTTTCGCCTATCTCAGCTTCGAGCAGTCACCTGTCGCTACGCTTATTGAGGACGGACATCTGAAACTGGGGGCCTACGGCAAAGCTGGGTTACTACGGAGTGAAGAGGGTGGTTTCTGGCCCCAGCCGCGTAAACGGCCCACGCCAAAGCAACTGGACCCGCTGGCAGATCATCTCGCCGAGTTGGTCGCCACGACTGCAAACATGTGGAACGCCGAGGCCGTCGTCATCGGCGGGAGGCTCGTAAAGTGGGCTGCTCTGTTTGAGGAGAGGTTCAAAGATCGGCTCGCAGACCTGGTCCCCCAAGACTCGATGATCCGAGTTGAGTTTCCCTTCTGCGCCGCCGCGACAGCTGACGATGCGATGGGAGCTGCTACGGCAGTTCTTCACCACATCTTTTATCCGATGCCTGTCGCTTTGGAGAAGGTCCTCTAGGGGAGAGGTCGAACTTCGGTATCGGTCGGGAAGTGAGCGATAGATAAAAAGAACTGCGCGGCGAACCGAGGTCCGCCGCGCAGAGATACTTCAATTGAGCTAGGCTCGACTTAGCTACCCGTAAGCGGGAAGGTGTGAGCGAAGCTGGCCTGTGTGCTGAGGCTGCAGGCCGGATCTGTTGCGAGGTCACCGATTGTGTATGCGCCGCTGGACGGGCAAACAGGTGTCTTGCGGATGTAGGCGGCGTTGCCAACGAGCTCAGCCCACGTCGGTGTGGCTGTTGCCGGCTGGTTCTGCTCAAGTGCCCACTGCTGCTTGGCACCATCAATCTTGCTCTGGTTTTCCTGGCAAGCGTTGCGGCGTGAGATTTCGCGAGCGCGAAGGAAGCTCGGTACCGCGATGGCGATCAGGATGCCAATGATGGCAACCACGATCATGATTTCGACGAGGGTGAAACCTTTGTTGCTGCGGATCATGAGGATGGATCCTCCTTAAAATTTTTTGGGCCTTTGACCCATGCTTCGGCGAGGTTCAATGCATCCTTGGTGCCAGTTGTGAGAAAATGATCTTTGACATTTGCCATCATGCCTTAAGATCAATAATTTCAATCATGAAGCCCTTTCGAGAAGCAGGCTCCGAATTCTCATGTACTTTAGTTCTCCACTCCAATTCGGTGTAACCGGCCTTCCCAAGGGTAAGGCCTTTCACAGGTTTCGTGTTGCTCATTTCCCACTTTCAAAGCCTGACACACCGATGCCATCAACCCGCTTGCGCATTACTCGAATGCCAAACATGTAGGCGCTCATCCACGTAACTGCAAGTAGTATGGATTCAACAACCCACGCGATGAAGCACTCCTGGAAGCCAGGCCGAGGCACTGCGATGGTTTGGCCGCAAATCGTGGCTCCGATGGCGAAAGCCAGGATCGCC
>JAUIJJ010000060.1 GCA_030431385.1 bacterium
GTGCCAGTAGTAGTTTTGTATGTATTGATAGGAGCCGAAAAACATCAGCACAACCATGCCAATTGCGGCAAACTTCGCATACCAAAGAAACCCGAAGCGCCTCCACAGAAGCATGACTGTCATCAACAGCAAGGGAACGCTACCAAGCATCACACCCTGGCCTTTCGAGCCAATAGCCAGTGCTGCAATAAACAATATGAAGAGGCCCCGTTTGAATGCTTCACCGGGTTCTTTGGGGATGTATGAAACCAGACACCAACTCAGTATGAGTAGCCCATGAAAAATGAGATCAATTGTCCCCCAGAGCACCATCTCCTGTGTCACAACGGATGGAATGAGCAAGTACAGTGGCGCAATGGTTCCTGCGACCTGAGCCGACACTCCCCAGTTTCTCATCCAAGCAAAAATCGCCGCGACAGCAAGCAGACCAGCCAGCCACTGCGGAAATCGCAAGGGGCGCTCATCGGGCGCGAAGAGTACGCTTCGCGCCGAGAAGAACTGCGCGTTCTTCGGAAACTCGTTAACGTGGCCGCTTCGCGTCTCGAACTTCTCGACCCCGTGGTGATGAGCCACGAGCACCGCGATCGGAAGATGATAAGAGACTCCATCGACGCCGGGAAATGGCGCCTCGAAAGTAAACACCAATGTCGCGATCCAAAGCGCTCCGGCGAAACCGATGGAAACAGCCGGGAAGGCAAACAGGCGGTCGCTCTTCAAGCCACGGACAGCGGCTTTCAAGTCCGCCCACTCCTCCCGGAGCTCTTTGTTGAACTTCCAAACTGCCAGGGAGGAAAACAAAACTTCGAGAACGAACACCACGCCGAGGTAGTAGAGGTTCCAAAAGATGCCGAGCAGCATCACCTCCGCGACGGCCAACCCGAAGAGCGAGGCGAGAGAAACCGCCAGCCGCTCCGAGAGTCTGCCGGGAAAGTGCCGTCGAACAGCGCCGACTATACCGGCGAACGACAGAATGGTTATTGCGATAAGAAGTACGAAGCGGAGGATCGTCATAAGCAAAGTAACTGCAAATTCCGGCGAACGAGGGCAAGCCCCGTCCTTGACAGATAGCGCCCGGATTCACTTACATTGCCGCTCGACGCGGAACCACACCGCGATGACCGAGGAAATGGATATTATGGCCGGCAGCTACTGCATCGTCACCTATGGGTGCCAAATGAACGAGCACGATTCAGAGATCATGGCCGGATTGCTGGAAGATCGCGGCTACAGTCGGATCGAGGCCGAACAAGGCGCCGATATCGTGATCTTCAACACTTGCACGGTCCGCGACGGAGCCGAGCACCGCGCCCTAAGCCGCGCCCAAGCCATCAGCGCCGCCAAGCTCCGTTCTGACGACAGCATCGTTATCGTCAGCGGCTGCGTCGCCCAAGACCAAGGCACGGCTCTGCTAGAGCGCCTCCCCCAAATCGACATGGTGATCGGAACTCGCGACTACGTTCGGCTGCCGGAGCTCATCGAGCGCTACCGTGTCGACGGCGAGCGAATCGTTGCCGTCGAGGACATCGCCAAACCATTGGCCGTCGACACGATACCTGTCCGCCGCAACAAACTCCGTGCCTTCACGAACATCATGTATGGCTGCAACAACCGCTGCACCTTCTGCATCGTTCCCAAAACCCGCGGCGAAGAATGGAGCCGCCCCATCGGCGACATTGTCGAAGAGGTGAAGCGACTCGTTAACGACGGCACCCGCGAGGTCACCGTCCTCGGCCAGAACGTAAACAGCTACATGACCGAAAAGCGCGAAGACTTTGCCGACCTTCTCTATGCGCTCAATGAAATCGACGGGCTGTGGAGGATTCGCTATACAACTTCCAACCCCAAGAGTTGTCGCGACCGCCACATTAACGTCGTCGCCGATTGCGAGAAGGTCATGGAAAACCTCCACCTCCCCGTGCAGTCCGGCGACGACCGCGTGCTACGCGTCATGAAGCGCGCCTACAATACCAAGCGCTATCGCTACATCGTGGACCTGTTTCGGGAAAGAAACCCGCTTCACTCTCTCACGACGGACATCATCGTCGGGTTTCCATCGGAGACTCGTGAGGAGTTCGACAACACATTGAACCTCGTTAAAGAAATGCGCTACGACAGCGCATTCATGTTCATGTATTCACCTCGAGCGGGAACGCCCGCGGCCGAGATGCCCAACGACGTGTCGCTCGCGGAGAAGAAGGCGCGGCTCAAGGAACTCATCGACCTTCAAGAAGAAATCAGTATCCAGAAGAATCAGGAAGAGATCGGCCGTACTCACGAAATTTTGGTAGAAGGCCCCGCGCGAAAGAGTCCCGGCCATCTTCAGGGGCGAACACGCACCGATAAGATGGTCGTCTTTCAAGGTCAGGATCGCCTCGTCGGCCAGACAGCCAAGGTGGAAATCACCGGTGGCAGCGGCCATTCACTGTTGGGTAAAGTACTGACCCGAGAGTCCGAAGTCGTCCAGTCGACAGCTTGACACAAACGCAGGTTTGCAACGAGTTCCCTGATCGCTTAAGATTCTAATAGCAAGGCCTCCTGCGGATTCGCAGGAGGCCTTGCTCAATGTACACTCAGATCTGGAACGGTCAGGCTGGTTTGGCGAGATACTGCACGACGTCGATCTTCGTGATGATACCCACGATCTCTCCGCCATCCATCGCGACGGCGACGTTATTCGTTTCGAGAATCCCTTGAACGGTGCGAAGGGTATCCTGATGGGACACCGCGCCTTCGAGTTTCTGCGCCGCGCCCTCCGCCTTGTCGGCAAGCGTGCAGCCGTCCTTGAGTAGGAACTGTAGAATGTCCGATTCGTGGATGATCATGAGGTCTTCGCCGGGTTCCGTTTTGAAGGGCATCTGCGAGACGCCAAGCGTCGCCATGCGATTTGCGACCTCGCCCAGCGTTTCGTTTTTGTCAGCGAAATGAACCTCGTGCTTCAGCGAACCGAGCAAATCGCGCACAGTCACCATCTGATCCACATGACCAAGATAGCCCATGTCGTTCATCCAGTCGTCGCTGAAACATTTGCTCAGATAGCGGTCGCCGGAGTCGCAGATAATCACGACGACAGTTTTGCCGGGACCGAGTCTCTTGGCAACTTCCAGCGCGCCAAAGACTGCGGTGCCAGTTGAACCGCCAGCGAAGATGCCTTCCTCCCTCGTGAGGCGTCTTGCAGTCAAAAACGAGTCGCGATCGGAAACATTGAAGACTTCATCCACGATCGAAAGGTCGAGCGTTCCGACCATAAAGTCGTGGCCAATTCCTTCGACTCGATAGATACCTGTTCCGCGCTCTTCGCCGTGGAGCTTCATGTCGCGGTAGATGCTGCCGTAGGGATCGGGGCATATGACTTTGAAGTCGTGGCCGGTCTCAGCCGCCTTCTCCTTCAGGTACTTGCCCGCGCCGGAGATCGTCCCGCCGGTGCCTATTCCACCCACCAGACAATCGATCTTCCCATCGGTATCGGCCCAAATCTCCGGGCCGGTCGTCAGGTAGTGCGCCTCGGGGTTGGACATGTTGTAGTACTGATCCGTGTAAAACGAGTTCGGTGTTTCGCGCGCCATGCGCTTTGCGACCTCGACGTAGCTTTCGGGGTGATCGTGGGGCAGGTCCGTGCGCGTCACAATCACGCGTGCGCCGTATGCTTTGAGCATGTCGATCTTCTCCACGCTCATCTTGTCGGGCATGGTGAAGATCGTGCGATAGCCACGGACCGCTGCGGTCATCGCGAGGCCGAGTCCCGTATTCCCCGAAGTGCTTTCGATCAGCGTACAGCCGGGCTTGATTAGACCGGCTTCCTCGCCTCTGTTCACCATGTTGACCGCCATGCGATCCTTGACCGAGCCGCCTGGATTCAGGTTCTCCATCTTGGCATAGATCGTCGCCATTCCCGGCTTCACCAAGCGATTCAGCCGCACCAATGGCGTGTTTCCAACCAACTCCAGAACATTCTCACGAAATTTCACAGTGATTCACCTCTTCAATTTGCACGTTAGGTTTATGTCGTTTTTCGTCTGTCTCAAGTGTCTCTGTCGGCAATCGGGGCGTCGCAAGTTCAATCGCTCCAAATCGAATTCGAGACCGGATTTCAGCACTTACCGGGGTTCTATCTCGTTGTGGATGCGCTCGACTGTCAGGTGCAGCGTCTGCAGAAACCGCGACCGATCGCCCTTCGTAAAGGGTGGCGGGCCTGACTCGGGACCGCCCCACTCGCGCAGCCGACTCGCCAGCTCACGCCTGGCGAGTGCCTCGCCAATGTTGTTCATCGAGTACAACGTCCCGTCCGGTGTGATCGGGTGAGCTTTCTTCTCCTTGATGCACCGCTCGGCGAGGAGAATGTCGTTCGTGATCACCACATCATTCGCGACAACTTCATCGGCGATCCAGTTGTCAGCCGCATCCCATTTTTTCTCCACCTGCACAAGTGTCACCCAATCGGCATCGGGAATCCTCATTTGACTGTTCGCCACCAGAACCACCTTGAGCTTGAAGCGTTTGGCAACTCGGTACGTTTCGCTCTTAACCGGACACGCGTCCGCATCGATGTAGATAATCACACGATCGCTTTCAATTGGTGATGGGGATTCTGAAGTAGGGCTTCCGAATGAGGGAACCGAGCGAAATCACAATGCCTTGATCTCACGCCTCAGCCGTTCGCGGAAGTCGCTCATTGCGGGGCGGTCTGATGGCTCGAAGGCGAGACCGTCCATCGCGAGCTTCACGAGTCCCGGCGGGACTCTCCAATCGCTGGGCGCCATGATGTCGGGTGACGTCACTCTGCCGTTGGCACCGTATTCCATTAGACCCATGTGATCCGCCGGTTCTTCGTCCTTCGGCCAGTGGGGAGGCAATCCGCACAGCGCCTGAAAGACTAATCCGGCCAGACCGTAAACATCAGTCTTTGTGGAGATGCGTTCCCACTCTTCGTTGAGGACTTCCGGAGCCGAATAGGGCGGGATGCGCCCGCGAGCTTGCTTGCGTGGAGTCGCGATAATCGGCGGCTCGGGGTTTTCGCGCACATCGACTGCGTAGCCCCAATCAGTCAGCGTCACGGCGCCGTGCTCGCCAACGTACACACACGGGGGCCGCAGATGGCGGTGCGCGATCCCGTGCTCGTGGTTGTACAGCAACACGTCCGCGCAGACGACAAACACGTTGAGCAAGTCTTCAAGTTCAAGGAACGGCCCCGCCAGCCAGTCGTTGAAAATCTTCTTATACTTTTCGGCGACATCGTCGGGCTGACCTTCGATGTACGGATTGAGTTGATTGCGAATGGCCCAGTCGCCGTATTTCGGGTGTGGCCTCATCAGGCTGCCGAGATTCTTGCCGGGATACGGGCGTAGCAGCAGCGTCGGACGTCCGTCGCCGTCGATGTCGACGTCGTAGAGGACCGGCATGTTCGGATGGCTCAGGCGACGGAGAATCCGCGCCTCGGTGAGCATCGCCTGGTTCTTCTTGTTCTGGTCCTCGCGCGCGGAATGAGAGAGGTCAGTGATCTTGAAGCGCCCCTCGAAGTCGGCGATCGTCTTGACCAGAATATCGCGCTCTTGAGCAGGCTGCACTCCACGACGGACCTCGTAGAACCCGTCCTTCTGATCGAGTTCGCCCGGTCGCCAGGTGAGGAACTCGTGGATCTTCTGGCGGAACTCCTTTGCCGAGGCCGGACGATCCGCCGGAATCGCCGAGAGCGCCCACATCGCCAGCCGCGACAGTTCTGCGGGAATCATGGCGTTGGGGCGAACTTCGACGGGGTCCGTAACTTCACCCATCGCGGCCTTGTAGAGGCACTTGAATGCATCGCTCCCCTTGTGCGGCGGGGAGAGAGTCAGCAACTCGTACAGCAACCCACCGAGCAAGTACACATCGGTCAGTTCTGAGAGTTTCGCCTTGGGCACCGCCGTCTGTTCGGGAGCCATGTACGCAGGTGTGCCGCACACCGTATCGACGCCTTCTTGCGCTTCCTCGGTCTGAATCGCGAGCCCCCAATCGAGGAGAATCACTTCACCGTAGTCACCGATCATCACCTGCTCTGGCTTGATATCGCGGTGAATGTAGCCTTGCGAATGCGAGTAGCTAATCGCATCGCAAACGCTGATGAGATATTGGAGATGTTGACGAAGCGGCGTGCGCTCGGCGCGGACGGTGAGCGCCTCCCTCCGGGCAATGTTTTCCTCTCGGTAGGGATGCAGCAACAGCGACCATGGGACACCGCGAATCTCTTGCATCACCATCATCAGGCGCCCGTCGTCAGAAACGTGCAGATCGTGGACAGGCATGATGTTGGGGTGCTGCAACGACGCGGTGACGAGCGCTTCCTTTAGAAACGCCTTCTCCGCCCGCAACATCTTGTCTTCTTCTTCGCGAGGGCGAATGACTTTAACGGCGATGTTGCGCTGAAGAGCGAACTGGTCGGCGCGCCAAACCTCCCCCATGCCGCCGTGACCGATTCGTGTGATAAACTTGTAGGGAGGATCGGGTTTCGTAAAAATTCCGGAGCCGCCCTTGCCGCCTCCGGTCAAGTCTTTCGAAATCGTGCGGGTAACGGGAAGCGTGTGATAGACAGCATCGCCCACCTCGACCATGTCGTCGGCGGTTTGCGACGCGATGGTTTCATTGTCAAAGTCGACTTCGATTCGAAGGGTTGCGCTGATGTCCGCAGGGCCGTTTTGGGCGTTGCGAAACAGTTCCTTCGTCCGATTGACCGTTCCCGAACTCATGGTGGGCTTCCTGAGAATCTATCGAGTCGCTGTATCAAACGCAACTCGGGCTAGGCCGACAACCGAAAAACCAAGCGAGTTCTTGCTGATTCCTCTCTCAAATCGACCATTCCTGCTTATGCAGAAAGGCCGACCCACGCGGGGTCGGCCTCCTCGAATTGTAAATGAGGTAAACCGAGAGTTTATGCGTGCTCGTCATCGTGGGCGATTCGCGACTCCTGCATGACTTTTTCCTGAACCTGTGGCGGGCAAGGTTCGTAGTGAGCAAAGTGGGCTTCGAAGATCGCGCGCCCCTGGGTCATCGACCGCAGATCGCGGCTAAAGTGCCCCATTTCGCCTTCCGGAACTTCGGCAGTGATTGTAATCGTTCGCCCGTTTTGGTCGTTTCCAGAGATGCGGCCGCGATGGCTTGAAACATAGCCCATCACGTCGCCCATGTATGTCTCGGGAACGGAAATGGTCACCTTTGCGATTGGCTCAAGGATCACAGGATTTGCCTTGGGAGCGACTTGCTTAAATCCTAATGACGCCGCGACCTGAAACGCCATGTCGCTGGAATCGACCGCGTGGTGGCTGCCGTCGTAGCACGTCGCCTTGATATCCACGACCGGATACCCGGCCAGAATCCCGCGATTCATCGACTCGCGAATGCCCTTCTCAACCCCGGTCTTGTAGCCGCCGGGTATGACGCCTCCGACAATCGCCCATTCGAAATGAAAACCCTCGCCACGCTGAAGCGGTTCCAAGCGGATCCAGCAATCGCCAAACTGACCGCGCCCACCGGATTGTTTCTTGTAACGCCCCTGTCCTTCCGCCGCCTTGAGGATCGTCTCTCGATACTGAATCTTTGGCGGCTCCATGACGACGTCGACTTTGGAGGACGCCTTGAGACGTTCCACCGCGACTTCGAGGTGTGAGTCGCCCATTCCGCCAAGCACCGTTTGGTGGAGCATCGAATCGCGCTCCAAGTGCAACGTCGGGTCTGCGTCGAGCAACCGGTGGATACTCATGGCAATCTTGTCTTCGTCGGAACGGTTGGCCGCGTGAATCGCCATGTGTACTGTTCGCGCGGGCAAGTGTGTGGGCTCGTAGCACTTCTTCGGCGCCTTCGCTGCCATCAGCGTATCACCGGTGTGGACGTTTTGAAGTTTTGCGAAGACACCGATGTCGCCCGTCGACAGTTTCTCAACCGGCACCTGCGTCTTGCCGCGAAGGGCGAACACATGTCCCGCCTTCATTTCCGTCTCATTGGAAGTGTCCACGATGGGGCAGTCGCCTGTCACCTCGCCGGAGACCACCTTCACGAAAGAGAGGCGTCCCGCAAAGTCGTCGTTGACCGTTTTGAAAACAAAACAGCTGAACGGTTCGTCGACCTTGAGCGGGGCCATGGTGATCTCGCTCTCCTTGTCGCTCGGGTCGGAGTAGGCACGAAAGCCGACGCGCTCCTCGGGGGATGGAGCGACCTCCATAAAGAACTCCATGAGGGCAAAGAGGCCGATGTCCTTTTCCGCAGAAGTGCAAAGCACAGGGACGAAGCGGACTTCCTCCAAGTCCTCACGCAGACCTTTACGGATTTCCTCCTCGCTGAGGTCGCCTTGTTCCAAAAATTTTTCAGTCAGGGTATCGTCGCCCTCAGCAGCAGCTTCAATCAGCGAGGCGCGCGCTGCCTTCGCGGTATCAGCCAACTCGGCCGGGATGTCTTCTTCTTTTCCCCCTGCGTAAATTGCCTTGTTGGAAAGTAGATCTATGACACCTTTGAAATCAGCTCCCTCACCGATGGGAAGAGTCACGGGCACGGTGTGGATTTTGAAGGCGTCTTCGACTGACTGACGGGCGGCCTCGTAATTGGCCCTCTCCTTGTCCATTCGGTTGATCACAATCGCGACGGGGATTTCGTACTCTCGGGCGAAGCTCCATGCGAACTCAGTTCCGACTTCGACGCCGTTTTCCGCGTCGACGACGAGGACACAAAGTTCTGAAACTCGGATAGCATTCTTGATTTCGCCGACGAAGTCTCGAAACCCCGGGCAGTCCAAAACGTTGACTTTGCACTCGTCCATTTCGAGGGGCACCAACGTCGCGTTGATCGAGACTTGGCGCGCTTTTTCCAAGGGATCGAAGTCAGACTGCGTCGTGCCAGCCTCCACCGTTCCCTTTCGATCGATGAGCTTGTTGTAATAGAGCAGAGCTTCGGTCAATGCCGTCTTTCCTGCACCTGAATGGCCAGCAAGAGCGACATTGCGGATTTGATGTTCGGGATAGACTTTCACCGGAACAATCCTTTCATGGTAAGGATTGGCGGCCACTGGGGATGCCCTGCCTCGAACCATGTACCTCGGCAAAACACCCGGGGACCGTTACAATACTGTGACATGTTGTGGAGCGTGAGGGAAGGGAGCAAGTAAGAATAGTCGTTGTGAGAATTCCGTGACTCTCGACCATCTCTTTTAGTCGAAAAGTTCGTTTTTCTGCGGCGGCTTGACGAGCCACTGCTTGAGTGCCGTCATGCGCTCGGACTCGGTCGAGGTCTTGATCGCTCGGAAAAGCGCGCGCTTGTTCCCCACGATCACCACCATCCGCTTCCCGCGCGTCACCGCCGTGTAGAGCAGGTTTCGCTTCAGCATGATAAAGTGGCTGGTATGCAGAATGATGACGACTGCGGGATATTCGCTCCCCTGAGACTTGTGGATAGTGATCGCGTAGGCCGGTTCCAACTCGTCGAGAGAATCGTATCCGTAAACGACCCGACGCTTGCCGAATTGAACGCGCACGCCCTGTTCCTCGTCGCGACTATGAATCCGCCCGACGTCGCCGTTGTACACATCAAGGTCGTAGTTATTCGTCATTTGGATGACCTTGTCGCCGGTGCGCAGCGCGCCGTGACGGCCGATCCGCGCTCCATCCGGATTGATCCGTTGCTGCATCATCTCGTTCAGCTCAAACGTCCCGAGCGGTCCTCGCCGCATCGGGGAAAGCAGCTGAATATCATCTACGCGATCGCAGCCGAGCTTCTTCGGAATCCGATCAAGCGCCATGGTGAGAGCGGTCTCTCGAATCGCCTCCGGTTCCTCGCGGTCGATGAAGAAGAAGTCCGCCGAATGATCGTCTGCGGGCGGATAGATCAGGCTCCTCCCTTCGTTGATTCGGTGCGAGTTCTGGACGATCCATGACGCGTGTTTCTGGCGAAAGATAACTTCCAGCCGCGTCACCTTCGTGCGTCCGCTTTCGATGAGGTCGCGCAAAAAAGTCCCCGCGCCAACGCTCGGAAGCTGATCGACGTCGCCCACGAAAACAACAGTGGCGCCGGGCTTGATGGCCCGCAGGAGGCTATACGCCAGAGGAATATCGAGCATCGACGCCTCGTCGACAATGAGCAACTTGAGCGGGAGCGGGTTCTCCGAATTGTGAGTGAATCTACTGGTCTGCGCGTTCCATTTGAGTAGCCGGTGAACGGTCGCGGCGGTCTGACCGGTGGTCTCCGAAAGGCGCTGCGCGGCTCTGCCCGTTGGCGAGCAGAGCGCGAAGTCGACCTTCTTTGCAATGACGTGCAAAAGCGCGCGCACGAGGGTCGTCTTCCCCGTCCCGGGTCCGCCTGTGATGACGCACACTCCCCCTGCGGCGGCGGCACGTATCGCGTCCTGTTGCTGAGGCGCGAGACGGAACCGATAGCGGACTTCAAAGTCGTCGATGAGTTCTTGAATGTCGCCGGAAAGCAGAGCGGCGGCACTCCGATTAAGGTTCGTAATCTCCCGACTTGCACCCGATTCACAGGCGTGAAGCGAGGGCATAAAGTATGACTCGCCGGACTCAAGCTCCTCGCGCTTGATGTAGTCGTTGGAGACCGCCTGACCGAGAACGTCCTCTACGAGTTCCCGACTGAGGTCGAGCATCTCGCACGCGCGAGAAACCAGCTCTTCTCTTGGTAGATACGTGTGCCCCTCCCCCGCTGCCTTGTCGAGCAAGTGAACGAACGCGCCCTGAATGCGCATCGGATCATCGCGTGCAATCCCCATGCGCTCGGCGATCTCATCCGCCTTCACAAATCCGATGTGACGAACTTCGAGGCCAACGCGATAGGGGTTGGTCTGAAGGACTGCCGCCGCATTGTCGCCGTAGTGCCGGAGCAGCCGCAGCGAGATCGCGTTGGATAGCCCGTACTTTTTCAGGAACAACATTGTCTCACGCTCTGCGCGGTGCTGCTCCCATTGTTCTGCGATCTTCCGGGCTGACTTACGGCCGATTTTCGGGACGTGTTCGAGCAACTCGGGCGCATTGTCCAGCGTCTCAAGTGTGCTCTCGCCAAAGTGATCAACGATGCGCTCGGCGGTCTTCTTTCCGATTCCCTTGATGAGCCCACTCCCGAGATATGCCAGCAGCCCTTCGTTGGTGACCGGCTCGTGTGGCTGCCAACTTTCGACCTGAAATGTCCAGCCGTACTTTGGGTGATCTTTCCACTCGCCCTTGATTCGCATGAATACGCCCGCGCCTGCGCCGTATAGATAACCAGTGGACTTGAATTCGACGCCGCCGGCATCGCGAAAAGTGACAACCTTGAACGAGCCGTCTTCGTTTTGGTAGGTAACGAGACTGATATGCCCCTCGAACTCTCGACGTTCGAGAATCTCCTTGGGGATGCGTTTGCGCTTGGGTTGGAAGTCGGCCATAGTTACTTTCGATTCGAGACTGCAAAGGAAAGCGAAAGCGCTCCTCGCCGCAAGGCCAAGTAGAAGCGCCGCAAAACATGCCCTCCACCATAGATTGGCGAAAACAACATGGGTAAAACCAGAAGGCCGGGTAGCTCGAATCAAGCAGGCTGCGGAGCCGCGTTACTCTTCTTTCTCGGCATCGCAGGGTGCATTTTCGCGTTTCCTACTTTGGCGATGGCACTTAACGACGGATGGGAAGCGGCCGCGCCGATCACGTGCCCGCTGCTAGCGATCAGCTTTGTCGGATTCGCAGGCGGCGCTTTCATGGTGTGGTGGAAGCGCCGCTACACCTCCGTCGAACATTCAGATTCACCTTCAGTACAGGACCACGAGAAGCACCCGAATTGGCCGAAGGTAAAAACCGCCAGCGGAGTCCGCGCGACGAAGCTCAGCGCAGCTGTCTCGCCTCACTCGAAGTTCATCATGATCATGTTGATCGCGCTGTTCTGGAACGGAATCACTTGGGCTGCGGTGATCGGGATCATGTCCGATGGTCCGAGTGGTGGCGAGTTTCTGCTCATACTGGTATTCTTGGGAGTCTTCGTTCTCATCGGCCTTGTGCTTCTGGGAGCCTCTGTTCACACATTCCTCAGAATGTTCCTGGTCGGCGGTACAACCGTTGAAATCACCAAAGAACCGCTCCTACCTGGCGACTCTGCCCAATACTTTATCGTCCAATCTGGTGACTTTCAGATCACGGAACTGGTCGTGATGCTCGAGTGCATCGAGCAGGCGCGATATCGCCAAGGTTCGAGCACCACAACGGTGGAGGACAAAGTGCTCGAGTTGGAACTCGCCCGTGAGCAGAATGTACAGGCTCGCGATCGTCTCCCCTGCCATGAGGGGCGATTCGAAATCCCACCCGAGGCGATGCACTCGTTCAAGGCCAGCCACAATAGCATTGTGTGGCGTTTGGTCGTCACCATGGACATCCCGAACAAACCCGACGTGGAGGACGAATTCGAGTTCCGCGTCGCCCCCGGGCGCAGCCGATGAAACAAGGAATGTAATGCCGATGGAACGCGTAGAGCCAGATGTCTCAATCCGCATCGACGACGATGCACACGAATTTCATCCAGGTGATTCGGTGAGCGGAACCGTCGTGCTCAAGTATAGGGAGCCTTGGGATGTTCGCTACCTCGACGTCGTCGCAGGTTGGCGTACGGAGGGAAGAGGCGACCAGAACAGCAGCGCGGAGGCGACCCAGCGGCTCTTCCGCAAAGGGGAGAACGTCTCGCCGCTCATGGAGCGTGGCTTCAGGCTCCGGCTGCCGGTCATGCCGTGGACTTACTATGGCACCTATATCAAGCTCCATTGGATCATTGGCGTCTATGTGAAGCCTATGCGCGGGTTCGAGAGTCAATTCGAGCTGCCGATCATCGTCCATCCGCGCCCCGAAGAATTCGCTAAGCGCCGGTGAAAAAAGGGCGCCCTTCCAATCCGTTCTCAGTCTCGAGACTCGGGCCGCGCGGCGCGAGTTATCTCTTCGTGGAAGGCGACTCGGTCGACAGGTACATCTCGCTTCTCGATCGGGTGGGGATCGTCGAGCTATCCGGGTGTGAAGGTTCCGGCAAATCGACGCTGTTGTATACGATCGAAACCGAACTGCGGGAGCGGGGATGCGCGACGAATCTCTTCCGGTGCCGCGACGACGTTCAGCAGCTTCCTTTCTTTTGGAGATTACAATTGAGGCGCGCAGAGTACTGTTTCCTCGACGGCGGGGAAAGGCTCAACCACCGCCAGCTCGAGAAGCTCGTCCGGTTCTGTCGACGCAGGAACATCAGGCTTCTTGCCACGACGCACGAGCCATTGGAAGTCGGGGAGGTGCTTCCGATGGCCGCAGGGCTCGATCAATTGTCGCGACTGATCACTCAGGTCGCCGGCACCGCAGCCGATCAGGAGCACGTTCAAGCGCTCCTTGAGCGGCGAGGCGGCAACGCCC
>JAUIJJ010000061.1 GCA_030431385.1 bacterium
CTGCAAAGGTGCCATCGCCAACTCCTCCAGTTCCATTTCCGAGGAGGATCGACACGTCGTTAGAAACGCTGTTTGCCGTGGCGAGATCGGCGATACCGTCTCCGTTGAAGTCCCTTGCCGTGATGCTAACCGGGTATCCGCCTGCGCCGTAGTTGACGGGTGAGGCAAACGTGCCGTCCCCCACTCCTCCGGCCCCATCGCCCAGGAGGACCGAGACGTCGTCGGTACCACCATTGGCGACTGCCAGATCCATGATTCCGTCACCATTGAAATCCCCCGTCATCACGCCAAAAGGACTGTCGCCGACGGCAGAATTGAGCGCACCGCCAAAGGTTCCATCGCCCACTCCTCCACTGCCATTCCCGAGTAATAGCGAAAGGTTGTCTGACCTCTGGTTCACTGCAACGAGGTCGGTGATGCCGTCACCGTTGAAATCCCCCGTGGCGACATTGACGGGATAGTCGCCGACACCATAGTTTACCGCGTCGCCGAAAGTGCCGTCGCCATATCCGGCCGCACCATTTCCCAGCAGTACGGACACGTTATCCGTGTCGCTATTGGCAGTTACAATGTCCGCGATGCCGTCGTTGTTAAAATCACCGGAGACCGCGACCCGGGGATACTCGCCGACAGTATATTGCCGCCCCGGAAAGCCCTTCCATTGCTGAGCAAGGGTAAGCCTCGGAAGCGCTCCCAGAAGGAGAGTCGTGCTGATGAGGAGAGGGAAGGACTGGCGCATATTCAACACACCCCCTTTACGAAACGACGGATAGACTAAGAATTAACACGCACGGCTGAAGTGTGCTTCTGCACCTCGAAACTGCAATTGGAAAGCGGTGAACAATCCCGCAATGCGACTCAGCTCGAAGAGGCATTCCGCTGGAACTCCGCGACGTCGTCGATGACTTGCTCGATGTCGCGGCAAGGCTCGTACCCGATTGCGTCGTGGATTTTGGTGAGGTCCGGGACGCGCCGCTGCATGTCCTCGAAGTCCTCGTCGTAGGCCTTCTCGAAGGGAATCGTGACGACCTTCGAGCTACTACCCGTACGCTTGATAATCATGTTGGCGAGTTCCAGGATACTGATCTCGCGAACGCCGCCGAGGTTGAAGACCTTCCCGTGGCAGTCGTCGCCGCAAAGCAACCCGACAATCCCGTCGATGGCGTCCTGAACATGACAAAACGTCCGCGTCCGCGAGCCGTCGCCGTAGACCGTGATATCCTCATTGGCGAGAGCCTGAGTCACGAAGCGCGGGATGACCATTCCGTAGGAACCCGTTTGCCGCGGGCCGACGGTGTTGAAGAATCTGACGATGGTGACCGGCAATCCGTTCTCGCGGTGGTGGGCAAACGCGAGAAACTCGTCGAGGAGCTTCGAACACGCGTAGCCCCAGCGCGGACGCCGGGAAGCTCCCAGATTCAGATCGTCCTCTTCGTTAAACGGCACTTCCGTGCGCTTGCCGTAAACTTCGCTCGTGCTCGCGATCAGCGTCGGACGCTTCTTCTTGCGCGCGTGGCGCAGGATCGTCTCGGTCCCGGTGATGTTCGTCTCGATGGTCCGCACGGGATTTTCGACGATCAGCCGAACACCCACTGCCGCCGCCAGATGCACGATGACATCCGCGCGATCGACCGCCACCGCAACCGCGTGATCATCGACAATCGAACCAACCGTCAGCCGGAAGTTTTCGTGATCGCGGAGGTGCTCGATGTTGTGAACCGAACCCGTGGAGAGGTCATCGAGAACCTCGACTACACAACCCAACCCGATGAGCCGGTCACACAAATGCGACCCGATAAATCCGGCACCGCCCGTTACTAGTACTCGTTTGAAAGGAAAGTTTTCGCGCAAAGGTTCCGCCCGTCAGTTAAAGGTCGGATTTTGCGTTTGGTGGCAGGATCGTCAACGCGATTTCCAGCGTCGTCCCTTCACCAGGGACGCTTTGCAGAGTCACTTCGCCGCCCTGAGCCTCGACGATTGCTCGCGTCAGATATAGCCCCATGCCGAAAGCGTCGCGCGCCGAACTCGGAGTATTGATCGTTTCATAGTGATCGAAGAGCACCTCGATCTGCTCCGCCGTGTGGCCAATTCCACGGTCAGTAATTGCGCAACGCACATGACCCGAAGCCTCGTCGTGCAGAATAAACACACGAACGGACTCCGGCGAGTCGCCGTGGTTGGCAAAGCTGAAACGGAAAGCTTCCTTTAACGCCACGGACAGCTCGTGCGGGTCGCAGACAATCTCCGGCAGGTTGCTCTGCACGTCGATGTCCAGACTCGGCGTGCGATCCTGCAACTCGGCCCGCACATCCGACGAAGCAGCCTCGACCAGCGGCGGCAGCATCGTCTTCTCGAAATCGAATTCGAGCATCCCCGATTCCAAGCGCGTGTAGTACAAGAACTGGCTCGTCTGGCGACGGAGCCGATCTCCAGCCACCGCGATCGACTCGATCACTTTCCGGATTTTCTCCGACTCAATCTCGCCGTAGCTCCCGCGCATCAGCAATCGACAGTAACCGGTGATCGACGTGATCGGCCCGTTCAAATCGCGTGTCAGCATCGAGATAAAATCCAGCCGCTGACGCTGCATATCCCTCGCGTGCAGAAGCATTTGAATCTTGCGCACAAGCAGGTCCGGGTCGGCAGGCTTGAAGATCACGTCGGACGCACCGTAGCGAATCGCCTCGCGCAAAAGGCCGCGCTTTCTGCTCGAATCTGTACTCGCCAAAATGATCACAGGAACGTCTGCCAGAGAATCGATTTGAGCAAGCTGCGGCAGGATCTCCAGCACTCCCTCGCCTGCCACCCGCTGTTCGCAGACGATCGCGTCGGGCGAAGCAGCACGGATCGACTCGATAGCCGAGGCGGCCGTCCGCGCGGAACGAACGGCAAAGCGTTCACCCTCCAGCACATTGCCCAGAAACTCGATTGTGAGTTCCTTGTCGCTGATAAGCAGGACCTGATTAACCAATAGCTGAGACATCTGACTTCACGTTGGTAAATTTAGAAACGTCGGTCTAAGTAGTTACGAATTCTTCTTGTTAAACGGGTCCTTCTTCTTGTTATCCTTCAAGAATCCCTGCAGGACGCCGTACGTGTTCCAGTAGTTCTTCCGCTGCCTGATCTCTTCCACGCCCGCCATTTTTTCCCCTTCTTCCTGAAGGAGCTCTTCGACAGGCCGTGACTTCTCTTTCGCTTTGAAGTCCGGATGAGTGGTTACTTTTGTCAACGCATCCGTGAGTTGCTGTGTGGAAAACGGCTTCGCGACGAACAAATCGACGCCGCGCCGACTCAGCATCACTCGGTCCCGTGGCAAGTCTCGCGCCGAAATGAAAATGATCGGCGTCTTATGAGTCTCCGCGCTCTGCTTGAGCACCTCCACCAACTGATAGCCACTCATCTTCGGCATCATCCCATCGATGACAAAGACATCAGGCTGCATCGTCGGAATCTTTCGAACCGCGTCCATGCCATCGAACGCCGGGACAACCTCGAACCCGCCTTTCAGTGCCGTCTCCACGAACTCGACGATGTCGGGATCGTCATCAACGATCATCACGCGAATCGGAATCTCCGGCGCTTTCGGCTCAGGTGCGGGTGTCGGCGCCGGTGCGGGTACTGGCTTCGCGACGGGCTTCGGAGGAGTCGGGGCTTTCGCGGTCTTTGGCGGCGCCTTCGACTTCTCCTTCTCATCCCTGTAATTCTTGATCACGTCGTATTCTTTACCAACCGAGTCGCGAGAGGGAGACGTATCCTGCGCCTGCTTTTGCATCTCCGAGCGAATCTGCTCGGCGGTCATTTTCTTCGGCCGTGGCTGACGGTCGTCGAGACTCAGCGTGACGTTGCGCATCACCCGCTCGGGATCGAACGGCTTCGGAAGAAACACATCCGCGCCGCACGAATACCCCTTCTTCATCTCGTCGCGACTATCGAGCGCAGAAACCAGAATGATCGGCGTCTTCTCGAAACCCGAAGTCGTCCGAATACGCTTGGTGAGATCGTACCCATCGAGCAACGGCATCATCACGTCTGCGATGATCAAATCCGGTTCGTGCTTGTTTATCTTTAGTAGTGCGTCGAGACCATTAGTCGCAGCGGTCACCTCGTACGCTTCTTCAAGGATCGTGCTGAGAATTTGGCGCACGTCCTCCTCATCATCCACAACCATGACGCGGAACAGCTTCTTCCCCATGGTAAAACTCCACCTGACATTTGATGCTTGCGCGACCAGATGTCACGATCAGGAATGAGAATCAACGTAAAATCGTCGCCTCGCAACGGAGGCAGTCCGAATCAGGACTTCACCAGTCCCCGGCGAACCAACTCCTCGTGCGCCTTGTCGACGCCGTCGACTGCCTCCTGGCGGGCAGACCAATCAAACAGGTGCTGGAGCCCATCCTCCAGCTTGATCGTCGACTTCCAGCCAAGATCCGCCAACCTCGACGGGTCCCCGTAGCAGTGGCGGATGTCGCCAGAGCGAAAACTCCGAACGATCTTCGGCTCAAGGTCCTCGCGACCGTGCAGCTTCGCCAGCAGACGCGCCATCTCCGCGACGCTCGTCGACCGCCCCGTGCAGATGTTGAACGCCTCCAGATTCGCGTTCTCGTTCTCCATCAGGAACAGCTTTGCCGAAACAATGTCCCTCACATCAATGAAGTCACGGCTCTGAAGCCCATCTTCATAAATGAGCGGCGCGTTGCCGTTCTTAATCCGCGAAGAAAAAATCGCCGCGACACCCGTGTACGGATTGGAGAGAGACTGACGCGGCCCGTAGACGTTGAAGAAACGGCAGGCGACAACGCTCAGATTGTGCGCACGCCCGATGACCAGTGAGTATTCTTCCTGGTCCTTCTTACTCAGCGCGTAAACCGATGTACAATACAGCGGCTTCGATTCCGGCGTGGGCTTCGGCTTGAGAATCTCGTCAGTCTTCGCGTCGTGCATCTCGAAGTCACACTTGTCGAGCTGCTCATCGGGGCGCAGATACGGAAACACATCCGCCCCGTCGCTCGGGCGCGTATAGAGTCCCTCGCCGTAGACACTCATCGAGCTCGCCATCACAACGCGCTGGATCGGCAGCTTTTCGTTCACGATGACATCAAGCAGCTGCGCCGTGCCGAGCGTATTCACCTGCGTGTAGCGGTGAATCTGGTACTGGGACTGACCCACCCCCACCATCGCGGCATCGTGGACGACAGCGTCACAGCCCTCGAGAGCCTTCTTCAAGACGTCCCTGTCCAGCACATCGCCGCGAACAAACTCGATGTCTTTCGACAGATAGGCCGGTGGTGTGTCGATATTGCCATGGACCTGCGGCTCGAGGTTGTCGAGAACGCGCACCTCGTAACCCCGCGCGAGCAACAAATCCACCATATGAGAACCAATAAAGCCCGCACCGCCGGTCACCAACACACGCTTGAACATACCAGACTCCTGTCGAATAGAGGCCGTCGCGGCCAAAGCGAAACGGTCCCGATGCTTCGCCGCGAAAGCAACTGCAAATCAACCTGCCAACGCAATGACCCGCGTGGTCACTAACTATTCAGAAGCGAAACCCGTGGATTTGCGCTTTACGGCGCGACTTTGGCGTGAAGGTATCGCACCCATTGCCGTAATACACTCTGACAGGTCTCCTGCCATTGAAACGGATATTGAAATGATGACCACGCGATTCCCCTTCGGGAAATTGATATTCACCAAAACGATCACGGCAGCGTCACTAGCGCTGGCACTCGTTCTCGCAGGCTGCCAACCGCCCGCCGGGCAAGGGCGCCAGAAAGGCGGCGACAGGCGCGGCTCGTCGATGAACGGTGGCGGCCCCAAGGAAGAACGCACCTTCCTCGCGCCGGTCATGGCAGAGAAAGTACTGCGCGGCGAAATCGTCTCCACCGTCGCCACCACCGGCTCGGTGATTCCCTACCGCAGCCAACTCCTTCGCGCCGAGGAATCCGGACGCCTGCGCTTCGCTGAAGCCTGGGAAGAAGGCCAATTCGTCCCGCGCAACACACTCATCGCCACCATCGAATCCGAAACGCTCGTTGGCGACATCGCACGCTCCCGCGCTGACCTCGAACTCCAGAAGGAAAACCTGGACATCGGCAAGAAGTCCATGTCGCAGGCGGTCGATTCATACCGAACCGTCCAGGAACTCTACGCCCGTGGGATCTCGGCTGAGAAGGAAGTCAGCGAGCAAGAACTCGCAATGCAGCGCTCCGTCAACACCCACCGGCAAAACCAAATCAGCCTGATGAAAGCAGAAAACGAACTCAAGCAGCTTGAGGAACGCCTCGAGCGCCTCGAAATCCGCGCACCCTTCGACGGCCTCCTCGTCGCCAGCGGAACTCTCGAAGGCACAAAGCCCTTCGCCACAAGCTTCGGCTCTGAATCCATCACCGATCGCGACGGCCGCCTCATCTCCAACGAATTCGCCGTCTGCGGCATGATCGACACCAGCAAGGTCTTCGTCCGCGCCGACGTCACCAGCCGCGACATCGGCAAGGTACGCCTCGGCCAAGAAGCCCGCGCCGTCATCTACAGCACCGGCGACCTCAACGTGACAGGCGAAGTCGTCGACATTAGCAAATCGGTAAATCAGGACACTCGCGCCTTCCAAGTCGACATGCTCGTCTCCAACGACGACCTGACACTCAAGCCCGGCATGTTCGGCAGGCTCGACATCATCACCGAGCGCCGCGCCGACTCCATCGCCATCCCCAAAGACCTCATCACCCGCCGCAACAATCGCGACGTCGTCTTCGTCGTCAGCGACGCCACCGACCGCGAGTATCAAGTCGCCCGCGAAGTCGTCCTTGAACTCGGCCTCGAAGGCCGGGACATGGTCGAAGTCACTTGGGGTCTGAAGGAAGGCGACGCAGTCATTACCCGCGGATTCGAAGTCCTGCAAGACAGCTCGCCCATCAGCCCCATCTACTCCGACGAACCCATCCGTCCCGAAGGCGACACCACCGATCCAGAGCTAACCGCCGACTCAGATGCCGCCGACGACACCGACTCCGAATCGGAAGCCGCCGGCAGCTAGCCCCCTCACGTCGATCACCGAAGGCCCACTGGGATCGCCGGCGGCCCGCCGGCGTGTTGACAAGCCCACCATCCTGCGAACGCGGGGGGTGCGCACCCGCCGACATTTCAATCGCACTTTCCCCACCAACAGAAATACTCGAAGCGAAGGTGTAAGAAACTCGCCGGACGCCGTATCGTACTGGTTGGAGGGTGCCACGCTTGAGAAACGGAAATGGTACGGGAGTGGGAGCCCTTCCACAACTCGCGCTGCGGTTTCAGGATGGCGACCTGGAAGCGCTTCATGGCGTCGTTGAGCTCTATGGCGTGCGCTTGAAGGCGTTTTGTCGGGTCATCACAGGCTCCGCTGAAATCGCCGAAGAGATCGTTCAGGAGGTTTTCCTCACTGCCTGGGAACACCGCGCGACCCTCCGTAACCCGGCCAAATTCGAGGCATGGCTCTTCACCCTCGCACGCAACCGGTCGATCCGAGTCTCTCAAAAAGCCTCCCACACACGGGAGTCATCTTGGGAACCAGCCGACATCGAAAGCCTCGAAGTGACCGCAGACGCCACCGACGCGCGCAGCAACATACTCGGCGAACAAAGCGCCACCCTGATCGAAGAAGCCCTCGGGACACTCGACTCTAAAAAGCGCGACCTCGTCAGCCTCCGATACTTTTCCGAGCTGAGCTTCGCCGAAATCGCAGAGGTCCTCGACATGCCCATCGGAAGTGTCGGAACGCTCACCATGCGCGCCCTCGCCAAGATGAAGTCCCACTTTGAAAAAAACGGTCTCACGAAGGAAGACCTCTTACCATGATGCACGAGACGAGAGAGAAAATCAGAGAACTGCCGCCGGAGCTCGAAGCTCTCGACGACGACCTCGGGCGAATGGCCCGGGAAGCACTTCACGCAGAGTCCAACGCGCTCCCTTCTGGCTTCGCGGACGGCATCGTCGCCGAGGCTGCGCGCCGCCAACTCGCCACACCTGCCGCAACCTCCCCCGCAGCGCCGTGGCTCTATAAGCTCGCCGCGACCTTCGCCGGAATCGCCATTCTCGGCACCGCGATGATGCTTTGGATGAGCGCAATGCAACCGGTCGGAGTCGTCACCCACACCGCCAGCGCCAGCGGCGAAGGCACGCGGATCCTGCGCGGCGACACACTCCATGGCGGCAGCGGCCTCACAGCTCAACTCGACAGCGGCCGCGTCCATCTCATGCTCGATCACGACGCAGTCCTGAAAATCAACGCCAACGACGAGGTCACGCTCTCCGAAGGCAGCGCCTGGTTCCACGTGCGCAGTAATTCCGGCCACTTTGCCGTCATGACGCCCCAGGGCGAAGTCACCGTCATCGGGACAAGCTTCGGCGTCGAACTGGTCGACGCGATCACCCGCGTGCAAGTGACTCGCGGCAAGGTCCGGACAATTTTTAACGGCAGCGAATCCACGGTCAGCGCCGGTGAAACCATCGCGAGCGGCAGCGCGGCGAACCCCTCACCCTCCAGCCGACCGCCCGACTGGGTCACAAACCTCGTCAACGAGGAAACTCAGGACCGGCTGCAACTCTTCTTTCCATCCGCCGCACCCGTGGAGTAACCGATTGCCATTCATCGCAGTTTCCGGACGGAGGTTCCGGCGTGAACAATAAAGCCCTGACGCTCATTGAACTTCTGGTGGTTCTTGCCATCGTGGCGATGCTCGCTGCAGTGGCGCTCCCTAATTTTCTGGAAGCACAAACGCGCGCGAAAGTCAGCTCTGCCAAGTCCAACCTCCGAACCATCTCCACGGGAATCGAAGCCTACCGAATCGACAACAACGGTTACCCTCCCGCCCGCGGAGTCCTCCCCGACGACCCCTTCGGAATCCTCGCCGACTACCAGCTCGCACCACTCACCAATCCAATCGCATACATAGGCAAGGACGCCTTCAGAGATCCCTTTGGCGCTGTCCGCTCGCGGTCGCTTCTTGTGCTCGCCGCGTCTGCCTCAGCAGACCATGGTCGCGACAGCGACTTCCCTTTCCCCGAACTCCCGAACCCCAACCGCAGCTTCCTCTACTTCCACTATCCCAGCTTCTCCGCGCTCACGAACAACCCAGCGATCAACGTGCAGGGCGCCGCGACGATCAGCCTCGGCCCTGACCGACAAGACAGCTTCGGCGCGTTTGCACCCTTTGGCGTAAGCGCCATGCCACCGCTCGCGCCGCGGGCCGGTATCTACCACCCCGTCGACACGCTGTACGACCCCACCAATGGCACCACGAGCGAGGGCGACATCCCCTGCTTTAGCGGACAACCAGCCCGGTCCGATCTACCCTGATGCGGAGCCCAATCACCAGAGGCCTCGCCACCGGGGCAGCGATCTTGGCACTTTCCCTCGCAGGCCACCTCCCCGCTCAGGATGAGGAGATGGACGTCCTGCCGGGTGGCTCTGTCGGGCAAGACGTCGTCGTCCTGCCGCCCCTCAACACAACCGCTCGCAGGCTCGCCGCAGTTTTTGCCTTCTCGAACTCGCTCTCCATCTACGAGCGCGCCCAGTCCGGAAGCTGGCTCGAGGCACAGGTATATCAGGTCGGCGCCTCGGCTGGTGCGAACCCGTCAGGCGGGCTCGACCTGCCGAGGCGAGTTCTCGCACACGACTTTTCCGGCGACAGTTTGGAAGATCTCTTGATCATCAACAGCGGGCTCCCGCCGGTGACTGCCGGCTCCCTTCAAATCTTCGAAGGCGCCGCCAGCGGCGCGTTTGTCCCCCACCAAGTGCAGTCGCTCGGCTCCAGCGGGGAAGTCCCCGTGAACGCGGCCATTCTGGAAACCGACATCAGCGGTCTTCCCTACGTCGTGGTTGGCTATGAAGAGGCGAGCCGGGTGGACCTGTTGCGCTACTTCCCCAATGGTACCCTTGAGACTCTTCAGGGGTCGTGGGCAGCTCATCCTACGCCAGCGCTCGCGATCGCAGACATTCTGGGGTCCGCCCAGCAAGAGATCATCGCCGCTGGGGACAATCGCGTCTCAGTATTTCAACTAACTGCCAACCCATTTGGACCAGACCGTCTGGACCAATTCGTCAGCCATCTGATGCCCACGAACGACATTACATCGATCGCCGCGGCGGACATTGATCGCGACGGTCGCAACGAGCTGATAGTCGTCTCCGGCCTCGGGCACGTCTTCCTGCTCGACGAATTGGAGAATCCGAACCTCCCGCCGACGATTAGTAACCTCTATCAATCCTCCACCCGCGAAGAGTTCACCGACGTGCAGATCGCCGACTGGAACGGCGATGACGCGCTCGACATCGTCGCGGCGAACAATTCAGGCGATTACGCTCTGCTGCTAACCGGCCCGCTCTTCGCATCGCCAGGGATTCATCTCCCCGTCGCGCCAGTGCCGAGGCGGTTGGCCATCGACGACGTCGACGCCTCCGGCCTCCCCGACCTGCTCGCCGCGGGCGAAGCCAACCAGCCACTGACCATTACATATAACAACACCCCGACGACAGACCTGTCTTTTCCGCTGTTTGAGATAGAGCGCATCGAGGGGCCGCTGCTATTCGACGCCAGTTTCTCAAAGGCCGCCGGCCTCGCGAAAACCTCCGGTGGCGGGTCGGTGTTCTATCACGAACCCACCCAAAAACTGATCGAACTCGACGACTCAGGAATGGTTGCTTCGACAATGTCGTTCCCACCAAACGGCATGGGGACTGCGCTATCACCTACCGCAATCGCGACCACAGGAACGTTGGACGACTTCTTCTTCACCACCAGAGAACGCGGAAGCATCCTGCATTTCAGCGCTGGCGCGATTGAGGAAATCGTCCCCGACGTGCTCGCTGGCAACTTCAACCAAGGCATCACTGATATCGCGCTTGCTGGCCCCAACGATGGCCTCCTGTGGCTTGCAATCCCCCAGCAACGCCGCCTCCTCTGCATCAGGCGCGACGGCACGACGGTTCACGACCTGACCACAGCACTTCCCTTTAGTTGCATCGCCGTCGATAGGGCCAACGGAGTCATTTATCTCGGAAGCCCAGCCGACAATCGCATCTACTGGCTCAACGAAAACGTCATCCCTCCGTCCGCCGGCGGCACGATCTTCCCGACGCCGATCTCACCTTTTCAGCTCCCGACGGAACTTCAGGGGACCGGGTTCTTGGCTTTCGCGTTCGATGCCGTCCACGGTCTGTCGGTTCTGACGACTCGATACGTGCTGACGAGCATCGGCAGCCCTGCATCCGACGACGGCGCTGGCTATTCCAGCTTGGGGCCATTGGCTCTACGAAGAGGCTTCGCGCTCCGCGCGCTTGCGGCAGCGAATTCAGCAGGAAACGTATTGTTGCTGGATGACAATGGATTGAACGAGGTACACGTTTTAGATACGGCGAATAACGCCATCGTCCACTCTTTCTCCACCCTCCAAGCAACCGATGCAGGAGGAAACCTCCACCGAATCCGTCCCGGATTCATTTCCAGCGATCCGACCACAGGCAACATTGTAATGCTGGATCAAGTCGCAGCGCTATTCGCGGTCTTCAGCCCCACCGGCGAGCACCAGCGCACCGACGAGTGGCCGCCGAATTCTCAGGCTCACTCACTCGCGTTCCCCCCGTTTCTCGGTTTTCACATCGATCGCGACACTGGCGATTACTTGGTGCTCACCGGCCAAGGAGTCGCCCGCGCCGACAGAACCGGCGCGAACGCCGAGCTGATCGGCCTCGATGGGTACAACATGCAGGGCCTCGCACAGGATCACGGCGACGCCCTGCTCACCATGGCTCCCGATGACTTTCGCGTCGATCGCCACCTCCTCGGCCTCGACGGCGCGAGGCTCAGTGGCCACCTCGATTCATTCACTAATGCGCCGCTTTCGGGAATGACCTACTTTCCCGCCAACAGTACATGGGTGGTCAGCTCGCCCTACTCCGGCGAACTCCTATTCCTGTCCGAAGCTCCCCGCACAAACGCGAGCGCGGCTTGGGCAGTCTACGAATAAAGCCGTAAAAAGAGATCGGGGGTGACTGGGAGTGTATCCCCGTCACCCCCGAAACTGGCAGGCCGATATTCTTCGTGCTATCTCTTAGTCGTACTGTTCAGACGCGAAAAACGCGCTGGAAGTACTCCTTAGAATGTATCCCAATCGATGACCTGACTATCGCCACCGATGTTGAGGAACACCGGGCCGTGGAACGTTTCCGTTCCGCTCAGGTCAATGTCCGAGAGGTAGTAGTAGCGAATCTCATCGAGGTCCTTGACCGCTTCTGGATCCGAGAAACCGTAGGCGCTACCGCCCGGGTCACCAGTCGCCGGAATGACGTTCGTGTTGAGTTTCTCGCCAATGGTGATATGGCGATCCTCATCCAACTCTGCCCGCCAAACATTAAACCCAGCGTTGTCGATCTCGTTAAGGGTGTTCCAGCTAATCGCCGGCGTGGATCCGACGCCATCAGCCGTTGCTTCCAAGTCGCCGAGGTCAACAGCGAGCGTTCCAACCTGCTCAAGCAGTGTCCACTCCGAGAAGGATGTGATGCCTGAGGTAGAACCGATGTTGTTCCCTGTGTCCATGACCGTTGTGAACGTCTGGAACCGCTCGCCGATTCCGCTGGTTCCGTTCCACCGCGCTACGCGGTAGCGGGACTCTACGCCTCCTGCCGGTACGTCGACCCCTGGATTGGAGTCCACGTACTGAAAGCTGAGATCTGCGGTGAATCCGAGCAAAATAACCGGGTTCAGGTTCCACCAGCGATTGAGAGCCTGTTGAGAATCGCCGCCTTCCGAGGCAACCGCTGGATGCTCGCCATCCACGGTGTTCACCGATAGGAACCCACTGGTGATGCTTGGTGCCGTCAGATCAACGAGGACTGGGCTGTACCCGGAGCTTGTTCCAACCGGAAAAAGGCGAGGCCCGCTCTGACCTGACCCAAGAGCGCGCTGAAGTGTCCCCTGTACCCAACCGCCATTGCGAACGACGCCTTGAGTGGGAGAATCAGGCAGAGGCTGATCAACGTGGAGCGAGTGGCCACTGGAAATGAGTCGGCCAGTCGTTAACTCCAGCAATCCGGCAACTTCAATGTTCGAGATCATTGTCACGGTATCGGTGGTCGCGGTGTTGTT
>JAUIJJ010000062.1 GCA_030431385.1 bacterium
GACCGGCGAGGCGATTCGAAGTACTGCGGAGGCCCTTGGGATTCGGACGGCGGTCGTGGCGAGCGGCGACATGAGTCATCGCTTGATGGAGGGCGCACCGGGAGGATTTCACCGCCGGGCTCAGGAGTTCGATCGAACGTTCGTCGACCTGATCGACGAGGGGCGGCTGGAGGAGATCAGGACGATTGCGCCGGACTTGGTGGAGCTCGCGGGACAGGATGTGATGGAGAGTTCGATTATCGCGCTGGCGGCGGTGGACTTCGAGTCGAGAACGCCGGAGCTGTTCAGCTACCAAGGCCCGTTCGGAGTCGGGTACAGCATCGCGATTTTTCGGGATGTGAAGCGCGGTTGCGATCTGCTGGAAATGGAGGAAGCGGGGGCGCAGTTGATTGAGACAGCTCGCGATGCGGTAGAGCTTTTCGTGCGCACGGGAGAACGTCTTCAAACAGAGCGATCGATGGAGAGGCGGATGCCGAAGACGCACGGCGTGTTCCTCACGATTCGTCGCGGCAATGGCGAGCTTAGAGGCTGCATGGGGAGCATCGGGCCGGTGGATCAGCTGGTTGCAGAAACCATTGATCGAGCGATCGCGTCGGCGACTCAAGACCCTCGATTTACGCCGATGAGCCCTCCCGAATTGGATGACGCAAGCTATGAGCTGAGCCTGCTTCGCGAACCGGTAGCGGTTGAATCAGAAGCGGAGTTGGACCCCGCCAAGTACGGCGTTATCATGCGCGGGTCGGTGGACAAGAGGCGGGCGATTCTGCTGCCGGGGATCGACTCTATCGACACGATTGAGAGGCAGCTTTCGGCGGTGCGGCGAAAGGCGAGCATCGCTCCCGACGAGCCGGTGATGATCTATAAATTTACGGTGGATAAGTTCACGCTGAACCCCACCGAACCGTCGGCGGGATGATGCACGATGGAGAGCGGCGAGAAGGTAGGCAGATGGTGGCACCCGTTGGAAGACGGGCGGGTCCAGTGCGACCTGTGCCCTCGCTATTGCAAGCTTCCCGAAGGCCAGCGCGGCTTCTGTTTTGTGCGCAAGAACGAGGGCGGTCGGGTCGTCCTGACGACCTACGGCCGCAGCAGCGGCTTTTGTGTCGATCCAATTGAGAAGAAGCCGCTGAACCACTTCTTCCCCGGTTCGAGCGTGCTCAGTTTTGGGACAGCGGGCTGCAACTTGGGCTGTAAGTTTTGCCAGAACTGGGACATCAGCAAGCCGCGCGAGATCGACACACTGGCCGACCGGGCGTCGCCAGAAAAGATAGCGCGCGTGGCGCAGGAGGTGGGTTGTCGGTCGGTTGCGTTTACCTATAACGACCCGGTGATATTCGCCGAGTACGCCATCGACATCGCCGCTGCCTGCCGCGAGGCCGGCATCAAGGCGGTTGCCGTGTCGGCTGGCTATATTACCGACGACGCCCGGACAGAGTTCTTTGGCGCCATGGACGCGGCTAACATCGACCTGAAGGGCTTCACGGAGGAGTTCTACAAGTCGGTGTGTCTAGGGCAGCTCGACCCGGTTCTGGAAACTCTCAGGTACCTCAAGCACGAATCCCGAACGTGGCTCGAGCTGACGACCTTGCTGATCCCCGGCGAGAATGATTCGGATCGGGAAATCGAGACGCAGTGCGCGTGGATCGCGGAGCACCTCGGTCAGGACGTCCCGCTCCACTTCTCCGCGTTTCATCCTGATTACAAGATGATGGACAGGCCCCGCACTCCGGCGGCGACGCTGTCGCGCGCGAGAGGCATCGCGCTGCGGAGCGGCCTGCGGTTTGTCTACACGGGAAACGTCCACGACAGCGCGGGCGGGAGCACGTACTGCCCCGGATGCGAGGCCATGGTGATCGAACGCGACTGGTACGAGTTAGGCGCGTATCGTCTAGCGGACGGGTGCTGCGAGCGGTGCGGGTATCGGCTCCCCGGAGAGTTCGATGCGACGCCGGGCGATTGGGGGCGCAAGCGCGTTCCAATTTCGATGAGCGAATTCTCCGGCGCATAATGAGAACGGCCCCCGCTTCCGGGGGCCGTCTCTGATTCTGATACTTAGCTGGAGTTACTGCTCGGACGGGCCGCGCAGAGTTCCGTTGTCGTTGAGAATGTCGTAGGGCGTCAGATCGAAGTCGGTCACGACCACGTTCGCGCCGCGGGTGACGGAACGGGGTTCGTCTCCGGGCTGATACAGCTCGTAGCGGACGCCTTCGATCATGGTCACCTTGCCTTCGTACTGGCGGTTCCACTCGGCGACCATTTCCTTGATGACTTCGCGCTGGTTTTCGCGCCAAAGGTCATAGGCTTCGCGGCGCTGCTGGCGCTCGTCGAGTCGCCCTTTGAGCCCCTTCATGTACTTGACCTGTTCCTCTTCAAAGGCGCGGAGATCCTGAAGCCATACATCGTAGAGGAGTTTCGACTGCGCGTCCATCTGCTTCGGATCGAGCACTTCCCCGCCTTCGCGGCCCTGGCGTGTATCGGGAACAGGGTTGAAGTCGGCGAGCTGATCGTCGAGGGAACGCGTTTCGTTTCGGAGATCTTCGGGGGCGCCTGGGCGTCCCTCTTGCTCTTCGGCGTCGGGGTCGTAGTTATCGCCCGGCCAAATGATGTTGGTGAATTCGAATTCGGAATCGACGCCCTGCAGGACGAATTCGTTACAGTAAATGCCCCAGAGCGCGAGTTGGTCGGCGTAGAGCTTCCAGCGGGCCCAAGAATCGGGATCAGCGGTCGTGCCGTCAAATGCAGGGTCGCCGCCAGCGATCGCCTGGTCGCGGAAGAACTCGATCCACTCGGCGTCGAACTGACGGGCTTCTTCCTTCGTCATCATGCGACGACGAATAACTGAATCTCCGGAGAGGTTGATCTGCTCGACGTAGCGAAACTCGTTTAGTTCGGTGACGCCTCTCACTCCGGCGAAGGTCGCGCCGGTAGAGGCGGCTCCGAATCCAAAGGGGTTCTGATCATCGCTCGGTGCGCCAAACCCGGACTCGGCATCCGTCGGAGTCGATTCTTCGGTCGCGCCGAAGGGGTTCTGGCCGGTTGCCGGGCCTGCTCCGAAGGGGTTGTCGTCGTCGGACGCTCCACCGGCGAAGGGGTTGGCACCTGCGCCAGCGGGATCTGCGGAGCCGAAGCCCGCGCCTGAATCGCTACCCGTCGCCGGATCAGCGAAGGGGTTACCACCGGCGAAGGGATCCTCGGCGCCAAACGGGTCATCATTGGCAAAAGGATCGGAATCGCCACCAAAGTCGGGCGGAGGGGGTTCTTGCGCCTGCACAAACATCGGCACCGCGCCGAGTAGTGCTGTTAGGGTGAGCGCAAGGAATGTGGTTCTGGTGTGCTTCATGGAGCACCTCCTCCCTGAGAGTGGTAGAATCAGGCCACAGGGGGGAAGGTGAGGCAAGCGTAATGGGGCACTGCGAAATCGGCGCGATTGATCGCAGTGCGCACTGCGTGTAAGTTTCTCAGCTCGCTGAAGGAAAGCCACCGCTTGCACCGGATTTGGTGGTTGGGCTTATTGAGTTCTCAATTTTCCTGAGATAGATACATTATGGCTGATGCTGAGAAACTTTCTAGCCACTTCAAAGCGCTGTTGATCTGCGATACGGTAGATTCGACGGCGTTAGTGGATCAGATCGGGGATCGCCGCTGGCTTGAGCTATCGAAGATTCACGACGAAGCTGCCCGTCGGCTCTTGGCGGAACGGTCCGGTCTGGAGATCGATAAGTCCGACGGGTTTCTCCTGATGTTCGACACCCCCATTGATGCGGTGCAATGGGCGCTGGAATATCATGAGTTTCTTCGCACGGATCCGCGGCTTGAGCAGTTGATTCAGTCTCGGGTGGGGATTCATTTTGGGGAAGTTTATCTCGTCTACAATTCGCCGGAGGAAGTAGAGAGAGGCGCAAAGCCGATCGAGGTGGAGGGGCTCGCCAAGCCCATGGCGGCTCGATTGATGGGGCTTGCCATGGCGGGACAAACGCTCATGACGCGGGGAGGCTTCGACCTTGCCCGCCGCTCATCAGTTGGGTCGGGCGCGGTGCCGCCGGATACGGAATGGATGGCCCATGGGAGGTATCAGCTTAAGGGCGTTGAGGAGACGATCGATGTTTTTGAAGTCGGTATCGCACCGGGAGCGCCGCTTCAGCCTCCGGCAGATAGTGCGAAGGCGGTTCGAGCTATCTCCGCTGCCGAGAAGGAACTGCTCGGTTGGCGTCCGGCTCCTGAGTTGGAAGTTCCTCACCGGAAACAGTGGTTTCTCAAGGAGCGGTTGGGGGAAGGTGGCTTTGGGGAGGTCTGGCTGGCGGCTCACCGAAAGACCCACGAAACGCGCACATTTAAGTTCTGCTTCGACGCGGATCGACTGAAGGGACTCAAACGCGAGGTTACTCTCTTCCGGCTGCTCAGAGAGCATTTGGGAGATCGCGAGGATATCGCACCTGTTCTGGAATGGAATTTCGAGCAGGCCCCGTTCTATCTGGAGAGCAATTACACAGAGGGCGGAAGCCTGACTCATTGGGCCGAGAGCCAAGGAGGATTAGACGCCGTTTCGGTGGAGACGCGGCTGCGCCTCGTTTGCGAAATCGCCGAAGCCCTTTCTGCCGCGCACAGCATCGGTATTCTCCACAAAGACATCAAGCCATCCAATGTCCTCGTCTGGGAAGACAAGAGCGGCGTCCCCCACGCTCGCCTTACTGACTTTGGCATTGGGGCGATCACCGATAAGAAGCTGCTGGAGGACGCGTCCATGACCGTAACGGGTATGGACGACGAGACGGTTTCGGGGAGTGAGAGCGCTGGGCGCAGTGGAACCCGATTGTACATGGCTCCGGAAGTGTTGGAGGGGAAACCACCCACTCTTCAGGCCGACGTTTACGCGCTAGGCGTCCTCCTCTATCAGATTCTTGCGGGCGACTTCCGGCGCGCGATTGCGACTGGTTGGCAGGAAGATATTGCGGATGAGATTCTCCGCGAGGACGTGCGGGTGTGCACCCACGGCATGCCTGGAAAGCGGCTGGGCAGCGCGCAGGAACTGAGCCAGCGCCTCGAGACTCTCGGTGAGCGCAGGGAGAAGGCAGAGCGAGAACGCCAAGAGATCGCCGACAAGGAGGCCGCGCTGGCTGCGCTGTCTCGAATGCGCCAGCGGCGAAGGGTAGTGCTGGCATTTGGCGCCTTTAGCGCCGTCTTTCTGGTGGTCCTCGGATTTCTTTATGTACGGGCGTCACAAGCTCGGAAAGTGGCCGCGCTGCGGGCCGATGAAGCGGAGCGAAACCTCGCCATTGCTCGCACTCAAGGAAAAGGCGCGGCCGAGCTGATCACGTATGTACTTCAAGATCTAGGCGAGGCGATCACCGAGGAGTTAGTTGAGAAGCGCGCCTATGATCGCGAGGAGTCGGATGACATCGCCCGGGAAATTGGCGGGAAGATCGCACAACCAGTCGTGAAGTACTTTGCTGATTTGGAAACGGCTTCCTGGCCAGAAACGGTTCAACGCGAACACCTTGAGCGAATGGGTAGTGTGGCCAAGTCGCTACACGAACTCTATCGCTTTGATGAGGCGTTAGCATTGAGGGAGCTGGCTGAAAAAGAATACTCCCGGCTTTCCCCACAAGACAAGTTTCTGGCTGCGAACCTCGCGGTCACCAGAGGGGCGCTGCTAGGCGATGCTGGCAGGCCGAAGGAGGCACTTGAGTACTACGATGGTGCTGCAGAAACTCTTCTGAATCAGAGTGATCGGCGGGCAGCCATACTCTTTCATATCGGTTATATCTGGGCGCAAATCGAGGCGGGTGAAACGAAGCAAGCATTCGAGAACTCCAAGACTATTGATGAGGCCGAACTCCTCGCCGAATTCGGTGGCGACACCCATGTCATCACGCGTTATCTCAATTTAATGACTAATCTCAGTTTTCGGTTGGGCGAGCGAAAGAAGTCTTCAGATTACAATCGCCGGGCTGTCGAGTTGGTCCGGAGGGATTTCGGAGAGCAGTCGTGGAGTTATGCGAACTACATCGCAAATGTTGGGTTTGAAATGTTGGATCGAGGTGACATTGAAGAATCACTCAGGTACTATCAAGAATCGACTAACATCTATAGAAAGTTTGAACCAAGCCCAGACAAAGATATGAGAATCGCTAACAACCTAACCAGCGTGTCTTATGTCTATCAGCAGCAAGAGCAGTGGGAACAGGCCTACGAAAGCGGGTTACAAGCGCTGCGGCTGTATCAGCGAATCCTCCCATACGACCACCCGACGATAATTCGGACTTTCAGCAAACTGGCGTGGTGGCGAGGTAAGCTGGAATCAGACGATAAGTCCGCTGATGAATGGATAGAGGAGATGGCGCTTCTGATTGAATCTCGCTATGGTCGCGACTCAATTGAGTATGCTGATGTTGAGCGGCATCGCGCATCGTCCGCCTATCGCAGGAAAGACATGGGGGCCTTCGTTGCTCACTATCAGGAGGTGTTAAAGATAGTGACTAACTACGAAGGTCCCGAATCCAATTCCGTCGCCGGTGAACTGATGAATATCGGGTACTACCTTCGCATCAGAGGAAGGGTTGAGGATTCTATACCCCTCTATTGGCGGGGTATAGAAATCTTGGAGAAAAATCCCATAGAAACTCAAGGCGATCGAGATGCGTTGGAAGGCGCGAAGATGGGACTCAAAATCGCAGAGGAAGCACTCAATGAGAAGCGGTTGTCAGGGGAGCCCATCGAGCCGGTGAGTCCCATCATCATCCAACTGACGACTCTTAACACCTCCGACACTTTGAGGCAGATCGCCGAATTCCCCGGCGCAATTGACTCGCTTGATGATGTTGAGTGGCTCATGGCGAACGCGGATCGCGCGAGGACCGCCGACAACCTCGACCGATACATCCTCGATACGGACCGGGCCATCGAGATTTATGAGAAACACCATGGCGAGGACAGCTTACAAGTCGCCCAACTTCTCTTAAAGATCGCTTTCGGATATCGATCACAGGGTCAGGTTCAATTGGGGCTGTCACTCTACAAGCGTGCACTGCTGATAGGGGAAGGAATGCAGGACCAGTCGCCCGAGGCTAGAGAAGTGACCACCAGTTCACTGGCAGGGATGGCGGAGAGCTATGAAGAGCTCGCCGAGGAGATCGAGTCGGAGGCAGCCCGCTTGGGATTCACCACTCAAGCGGCAGATCATACTTCATCAACGACCGAGATCGTCGAAGAATGGGTCGCGATCGCCGACGCTCGATTTCATGAGGACGTGTTAAAGTACGCCGAGATCGCTCGACGCAAGGGATCGGAAAGCCGTAAGGACGGCAGTTTTCGAGGGTTCGAAATTCGCATGCAGGTCGCGCTCCAGATATGCGAGCGCGAGCTGGGGCCAGACCACGAGAGGACAAGGGAGTTGCTGGGAGTTCTTGGCTACGCATCCCGGCAAAACAAGAGATACGCCGTCGCCCTGCCCTATTACCAACGCCTCGCTGCCTCCCTTGAGAGGACTACGCAAGGCAATCCCGCCGACGCTTCAATGCTTAGGAATGTTCAGGTCAGTATCAGATCAATCCAAAGTGAGATGAGCGAGCAAGGTGTGGGAGATGCCGAGTTACCAATCCCAATGAACATTGAATCGCAGATCGAGTCTTTGCGGGCGAAAGCAAGTGCGGCTCGAAGCAATGGCGATGTAGATCGTTATATATTGATCTTCGAAGAAATGATCGCACTCAGCGGATTCGAACGGGGAATCAACCATCCGGAAACCGCGAAACTAATCGGTCACTTGGCATACGTTTGTAGGAGTGAGGGCCGCCTCGACAAGGCGTTTACGCTTTACGAGCAGGCCGTTGAGATTCTCGAGAATCCGAAAGATGGTTTCGAAGTCGATACGCAGCAGCTCAAGAGTGCCCGGATCGGACTAAGCCTAACTAGCGATGCAATACGCGATGCAGGTGCGACGCAGGAACTCATAACAGCAGACTAACGGGTCCGGATCGATTCCCCCAATTGCCGCCTCGTTGCTGCCCAGCGGGTAGGCGTCCTTAGTTTTTACCCCGTTGCTTTCGCGTTCGTGGAGAAATCGGGCAAAAAAAACGCCTTCGCTCCGTTGGAGCGTTGGTTTCGCGGGATGGGAAATGAGGGGTCGGTGGAAAGTGTTGTCATCTCAGTGGATTGTGGTTTGGCGGTGGTTTCTCTCGCGAATGACACTTGAATCGTTTACGCGGGGCGGGCGGCGGAATTTGGACCGTAGCGCTGTCGGTAGCCCTTGACGGTGGGGTTGATAAAAGGCTTTCCTAAACGACCGGCCAGTGGTGTCGGTACCTATTCGAGGAGCAAGTACGCCATGAGCTATAAGGAACCCAAGCAGACCGTGGACCTTACAGTGCCCTCTTTGGAAGAGCGGACCTTCTCCGATACGGACCCGCAGATGCTGTTTGCGATGTGCCGAATGGAGTGGGGTTTTGACCCCGATGAAAGCCTCAACGAAGTGCGTTCCGCGCGCGTGAGCTACGATAAGTTTGCGCCCCGAGTTTCCCGCCGCCGTTTCTAGGACCCTCGTTCCATAAAAGAACGATCTCTCTTCGACTTTAGTCCGTTTCAGCTACTCCTCCCCCACCTTACTTCACACGTGTAAACCCCTCTCGCCGCCTGTTAAACGACTGCCATCGCCTCGCCTGCCAAATTTGTGACCCTACGCTTGCGCTCCGTGCATTTAGCCCGGAAGGTTTCGGGGTTTCCACGAGATCAATGGTCAGGTTTGAATATGGCTCCCGCCCCACAAGTTACCTATTATGTGATCATGACAAAGCAGTCTCCCGATGGAGGCTTTGCGCTCCGGCCGATCTCTCGACTTCTCAAGCAGGAGGAAGAGGTCGTGGAGGAAATGCTGCAAACGACGACGTACATGGTGGTGGCTCGCTACGCGAAGAAGGCCAACGCCGAAGGGTTGCGAGGGCAGCTCCATGCGCTGGGCGTGGAGGTGCTGATCCTCAGCGACAGCGACATCAAATCACACCTGTTCATGTGGGCAAAGACGGCCAACAGCGGCCAGGGCGGCATGGCGTTTATGGACTTCACGGAAAAGCCGCTGTTCTGTCCTTGGGCCGATATCGCCGGGGTGATGCTGATGCAGGTGAAGTGTGAGAATGGTAGCGAAGCGACGCTCATCGATGTGCATCGGGTTTCGACGACAATCGTGCCGCGACTCGACGCGGCGCACTTCGACTTCTCGGCGTTGCTCGAACAGAAGGGCGCGACGATTGAAGACTTTCTCGCGGAGATCGAGTCACGCGGCAAGATCGACGTGAATCGCCAATACAACGACGACCATCGAGAAGCCCTCCAGAAAGCCGCCAAGGACTTCGCCTCGGCACCCGGGACGTTCCAGCCGGGCGACGATGCGCTGACAAGCCCTTACGATAGACGCGACCTGCTCGCGGCCAACCTGTTTAGTCTGGTGAAGGCCGCAGAGCGTGTTCCCTCCGATGGTTAGCGCCAGGCACATCGAGTGGGATTCGCCCGACGGCGACGAGGCGCGAAAGCTCCGCATACGCGTTTTCGTGGACGAGCAGAAGGTACCTATCGAAGAAGAAATCGACGACATCGATCCCATCGCTTTTCACGTTGTTGCAATCGATACGGAGCTAGGCGTCGTGGGGACTGGCCGTTTATTCGACCAACCGGAGGAGCCCACCATTGGGCGCATCGGTCGGATGGCTGTGGATGCCCGCGCCCGCGGCCGGAACGTCGGTGCGGCGCTCATGAAGGCGCTCATTACCGAATCTATTCGGCGCAGCCATGTGAAGGTCATGCTCGATTCGCAAACTCACGCGATCGGCTTCTATAGCAAATTCGGTTTTCAAGTGTGCGGCGAAGAACACATGGACTGCAACATCCCGCACAAGATGATGGAAGCGACAAGGTTCCAGCTCCGACAGTGGTTGGAGCTGGGATCGGAGCGGTAGCAATTCCTCTCGGGTCTTTTGGGAACTCACACGAACTCGCGTTTCCTTATCGTGTCACGCAGACCTCCGCGCCTCCTCCTCAAGTGGCAAAGCTTTTGCCCCTGCAATGTTACCAGCGCTCTACCGGAGTGAATTGCGCTCTGTGTGGCGCGGGAAGCTACAGTTTCGGCGTTTTTGCGCCTGATGGATTGATTTGAAATGAGCAGTCGGTACGTGGTGGGTATAGACCTGGGGACGACGAATTCGGCCTTGGGTTTCATTGATACGGAGTCGGTTTCAGAGGGCCCCGGCGAGGCGCGCGTCTCGCCGTTCGCGGTGCCACAGGTCGTCGCGGCCGGGTCGGTCGAGGAACGGGCGTCTCTGCCCAGCTCGATGTACGTTGCCGGCGGCAGCGAGCTGCCCGAGGGGTCGCTGAACCTCCCTTGGAGATTCGAGGACAAGGTAGCAGTCGGCGCTTTTGCTCGGGAGCAAGGGGCGAAGGTTCCGGCACGCTATATTCACTCGAGCAAGAGTTGGCTCTGTCACGGCGGAGTCGACCGCGAAGCGCCGATTCTGCCTCCAAATTCGCCCGAGGAAGACGCCCGACGCTCGCCGCAAGACGTCGCCACGGCGATCCTCAATCACTTCATTGATAGCTGGAATCACAAGATGGGTGCCGACGCAGATTTGCGCCAGCAGGAGGTCACATTATGCGTTCCGGCAAGCTTCGACCCTGGTGCGCGCAACTTGACGGTGGCCGCGGCGGAGAAGGCGGGGTTTGAAAACCTCCAGCTGCTGGAAGAGCCGCAGGCAGCATTCTACTCATGGATCGAAAGCACCGGCGCCGAGTGGCGCGACGACGTCAGCGTCGGCGATCTCATACTCGTGGTGGATGTCGGCGGCGGCACGACCGACTTCTCGTTGATCGCGCTGACCGAAAAAGACGGCGAGGTCGAGCTACGCCGGGTGGCCGTTGGCGAGCATATCCTTCTCGGCGGCGACAACATGGACCTCGCCATCGCCTACGGCATGGCGATGAGGTTAGAGGAAGAGAAGAACAAGAAGCTCGACCAGTGGCAGTTCGCAGCGTTGGTGAATCACTGTCGCGCGGGGAAGGAAGCGCTGCTCGCCGATCCGACCTTGGAGAGCTACCCGATCGCGATTTTGGGGCGCGGTTCCTCGGTCATTGGCGGAACGATCAAGACCGAGCTTCCCCGAGCTGGGCTCGACGAGCTGCTGATCGAGGGCTTTTTTCCTGTGTGCGAGGCGTCCGAAAGGCCCGCCAAGTTAAAGCGTTCCGGCTTTCGCGAAGCGGGGCTTCCCTACGCTCAGGACCCGGCGATCACGCGGCACCTGGCGCGGTTCCTCGGAGTGCAGGCCCAATCCATCGCGGAGGTGTTCCCCGATCGCGCGGTCGCTGAGGGCCAGCCGGTGCTGCCGACTGCGGTGCTCTTTAACGGTGGTGTGTTCAAGGCGGAGCCACTCCGCGAGCGCGTGCTGGAGACTCTTGGCGGGTGGTGTGCGGCGGCGGGTCAGCCCGCGCCTCGCGTGCTCGGAAGCGCTGATCTGGATCTGGCCGTCGCGCGCGGTGCGGCGTATCTGGGCCTCGCGCGGCGCGGCAGAGGCGTCCGGATTCGCGGCGGCAGCCCGCGCACGTACTACATCGGAATCGAAGGACCAATGCCCGCCGTGCCCGGGATGGCGCCGCCGCTCAAGGCGATGTGCGTCGTTCCCTATGGCATGGAAGAGGGCACGAGCGAGGAGATTGCTGGCGAGCAGTTCGACCTGAATATCTGGACCGGTGAGCCGGCGAGCTTCCGGTTCCTATCAAGCACAACTCGGCGCCACGACGGCCCCGGCGAGGTCTTCGATGTGCAGGGTGACGAGTTTATCGAGCACAGCCCCATCGAGACGACGCTCGGCACCGAGGACGAGGAAGGCGAGGGCCGCGCCGTGGAAGTGAACCTCCACTCCGAACTGACCGAGATCGGAGTGCTCAAGCTCTCGTGTCGCGAACGTAGCGGCGGCGCCGAGTTTCAGTTGGAGTTTAACGTCCGCCACGAAGAGTAGCTGAACGAGGAAAGGCCGGCGGACCGTAGTCCGCCGGCTCCTCCACACGCGACGTTGTGAGAATCTGATTCAGTCGCAATCTGCGTCGCGGGGGATCGGACCTACACTGCTGGCTTGTCGAAGACGCCAGAGTTCGTCCCGAACCCGTCGCCCCACGAGCGATTGGGCCACGCTTCGTTGCCGTGTTCCGCGACATCGAGCCCGAGCATTTCCTCGTCCTCGGACGCCCTCAAGAGCCCACAGACTTTCAGCAGACCGAAGATGAGCCCGGCGGTGGGAAGCACCCAAACAATGGCCGCGGCGACACCGATGGCCTGCGTGACGATGCTGACTTCGGGATCGAAAACGCCGACTGCCAACGTTCCCCACGCACCGCAGACGCCGTGGACACTGACCGCGCCGACGGGGTCGTCGATGCGTAGAATGCGGTCGATGCAGATCACGCTCGCGAAGACGAGAACCCCGGCAACCGCACCCGTTATGAGGGAAGTCGTGGGAGTGAGGTTCGCGCAGCCTGCGGTCACGCCAACGAGCCCGGCAAGAGCACCGTTGAAGGTCATTCCCATATCCGGTTTCTTGAACCTGATCCATGCGGAGATCATGGCGAAGATGGCGCCTGCTGCGGCGGCGAGGGTGGTGTTTACACAGATCAGCCCGATGGAGCGATCAGTACCGGCAGTCGTTGAGCCGGCGTTGAAACCATACCAGCCGACCCAGAGAATGAAGGTACCAAGCGCGGCGAGAGGCATCGAGTGGCCGGGAATCGCGCGAGGGGCGCCGTCAGAGTACTTTCCGATTCGAGGCCCGAGGATGAAGGCTCCTGCGAGTGCTGCCCATCCGCCAACCGAGTGAACAACGGTCGAGCCTGCGAAGTCTGTGAAACCCATGCCTTCAAGCCATCCCGCGCCTCCGTCTCCAAGCAGCAAGCTCCCCCACGCCCACTTTCCGAACATAGGGTACACGAAGAGCGAGATCATGAATGAGTAGATCAAGTAGCCGACAAACTTGGTCCGCTCTGCCATGGCACCGGAAACAATCGTGCAGGCCGTGGCGGCGAAGACGACTGGGAAGAACCAGAAAGTCAGCCCCC
>JAUIJJ010000063.1 GCA_030431385.1 bacterium
GGGGATTTGATGGTATGCGAATGAATTGATGCCGCTCGTAGAACCGGCGGGCGGAGTCGTCCTTGGCATCAACCACGACAAATGCAGAGCCGATGGTTTCGCTTGAGCGGTAGGCTTTTTCGATCGCGGAGTAGAGCAGTGCGGTGCCGAGTCCCTTACCACGGTGGTCGAGGGAGACTGCCAGCCGACCGATAAGTGTGGCAGGCAACTGAGGATAGCGGGGAAGGCGCTTCAGTGTCTCGCTCGATAGCTCTTCGGCGACGAGGCAAATGGAGGAGAGAGTGTAAAAGCCCGCAACGACACCGGAATCAACGCCTACCGCGACGAACACGCCGGCGAATGCTTTGCGCTGCTCCTGACCTGCCTGCTGGCTGAGAAACCTGTCGAGTGGCTCGCTGCCCGAGTTGAATCCAGAGCGGTTGTGCTGTTTCGACAGTGGTTCGATCCGGTAGTTTTCGGGATCACTCCCCAACGATCAACTTCCTGTGGGCGGCTTTCGCTTTACGCAGTGCGCTGTTGGGCTTTGCGGGGTGCGAGAGGCTGGCTTCCAGCGCGTGCTGATCCTCGCGGGAGAGAACCATAACCCGGTCGGTTTCGATGGTTTTTCTGGCGACATCGCTTAGCGTGCTGACGATGAACTCTGTAATCGAGCGGCCTTGAATCTGAGCTGCAGTCTCGATGAGTTCTTTCTGAGTAGGTGTTACTCTCGCTTCAAGGCGAGAACTCTTGCGGGTTGAGGTCACTTTTGTCGCCATGATCTTAGCCTCCATCTGAGGAATGAGTTGTACGGCAAATCGTCGTACAAGTCAAGCGTGCTTGTTTCCTCGAGAAAAACAAACCGGCGGGCTGCCATGAGACAGCCCGCCGGGGGTTGATGGTGGTGGTTTGCGGGATGCTGTTAGAGGGCTTCCTCGTTCAGCTCGCCGGTACGGATGCGGACGGCTTTCTCGACTGGGAAGACGAAGATCTTGCCGTCGCCGATTGTGCCAGTTTGGGCGGCTTCGGTGATTGCTTTCACGACTTCGTCCTCCTGATCGTCGGCGATGACGATTTCGAGGCGGACCTTAGGCATGAAATTGACCTGATACTCGCTGCCTCGGTAGAGTTCCTGGTGGCCTTTCTGTCGGCCGAATCCGCGGACCTCCCATGCGGTGAGTCCCATGATTCCGAGATTCGCCAGCACGCTGCGGACGTCCTCGATTTTATGAGGCTTGATGACTGCCTCGACCTTCTTCATGTGCGTTTCTCCGATTCCTGATTTTGTGGCGCCACCCGGAACCTCTGCCGGTTCCCGACGTGTCCTGAAGAGGGTGGGGCGCGTTTTGGAGCGCCCCCAACTTCGGGCGATTACATGTTGTAGTAAAGGACAAATTCATAGGGGTGAGGGCGCAACCGAAGCGGGTCGACCTCTGATGCGAATTTGTACTCGATCCATGTTTCGATGACGTCCTCGGTGAAGACGTCGCCCTTGAGCAGGAACTCGTGGTCCTCTTCGAGGGCAACGAGGGCTTCTTCGAGGCTGCCGCAGGCGCGAGGAACGGATTTGGCCTCGTCTGGGGGCAGGTCGTAGATGTTCTTGTCGAGGGGCTTGCCGGGATCGATGCTGTTCTGGACGCCATCGAGGCCAGCCATGAGCAGGGCGCTGAAGGCGAGGTAGGGGTTTGCCATCGGATCGGGGCAACGGAACTCGACGCGCTTGGCCTTTTCGCTGGGGCTATACATGGGGATGCGGACGGCGGCGGACCGGTTGCGCATGGAGTAGGCAAGGTTGACCGGGGCTTCAAATCCGGGCACGAGACGCTTGTAGCTGTTGGTGGTCGGGTTCATGAGCGCGTTGAGCGCGCGGGCGTGCTTGAGGATACCGCCGATGAAGTGGAGGGCGAATTCGCTCAGGCCAGCGTAGCCGTTGCCTGCGAAGAGGTTTTTGTCGTCCTTCCACACGGAAATGTGGGTGTGCATTCCGGAGCCATTGTCACCGTAGAGCGGCTTGGGCATGAAGCAGGCCGAGAGGTTGTGGTGATGGGCGACGTTTTTGATGATGTATTTGTAAAGGAGCGCTTGATCGGCCATGTGGAGGAGCGTTGAGAACCGCATGTCGATTTCGCACTGTCCACCGGTGGCGACTTCGTGGTGATGAGTTTCAACGTGGATGCCGCACTGCTCCATGATGAGCACCATTTCAGAGCGGATGTTCTGAAGTGTGTCGACGGGAGCGAGGGGAAAGTAGCCTTCCTTGTGGCGGATTTTGCCAGCGAGGTTCGGGTGGCCGAAGTCGGCGCGTTCGTCGCGGTCGGTGTTCCAAACGGCCTCGATGCTGTCGACCATGTAGCCGGTCTTGTTGGACTCTGCGGAATAGCGGACTTCGTTAAAGAGGAAGAACTCGAGCTCGGGACCGATAAACGCGCGATCACCAAAGCCGGTGGACTTGAGATAGTTTTCTGCGTTGATGGCGATGTTGCGGGGGTCGCGGGGGTACTTCTCGCGGGTCAGCGGGTCGACGATGTTACCGACGAGGGAGAGGGTCGGCACCGTACAGAAGGGATCGACCATGGCCGTTGCCGGGTCGGGAATGAGGAGCATGTCTGATTCGTTGATCGCACGGAAGCCACGGATGGATGAGCCGTCAAAACCATGGCCGTTTTCGAAGATGTCTTCTTCGAAGTCAGCGATGGGAACTGTGAAGTGTTGCTGGACGCCGGGAAAGTCTGTGAACTTGAAGTCCACAAATTTGACGTCTTTTTCTTTGATGAGCTTGAAGACCTCGGCTGCTTTCATAGGTTCGAGGTGATCCTTTCGTGTGAGTGCTTCCATTCGAGATGGAGATTGGTGAAGGTTAAATGCGTCCCTTGTGCCTAAGTATCGGCGAATTCAACCCAATTGCAAACCGTTGATTCCATTGGTATTGAGCACTTAAGCCGAAGACTAGTGGATTTCAGACCGCTCCAAAAGGATGGCCCGGTCGGCCAAAGTGGGCGATAAGAGCCACTTTGTGCGGAAAGAATGAGGCTCCGGAAAGTCTCCGGAGCCTCGTTGATGGTTCGAGTTCCCTGATGGATTACTTAGATCAGGGGACGATTTCGTCTTCCACGGCCTCGTTGGCTGCGGTCCAGTAGATGTCCGCTGCGTCAACGATGCCGTCGTCGTTGACGTCCAGGATTGGTTGCGCGTCACCGCGCTGGGGCCCGAAGGCAAGTAGCTTCGTGAGGACCTCGACTCGATCGCCGTAGTCGCCGAGAAGAATGAACGAGCGTCGGAAGGCGACGTTGTCGGACGGGCCGCCATCGTAGATGCCTGGACATAGAAGCAGTTGGGAGGCGACCTCCAGCCGGATCGCGAGAGGGTCGGGTCGAGTGGCGCTTAGTTCCAAAGTGAATTTGTCCTTCCTCTGTTCGGAGGCGGCCAGCATTGGAATCGTCATCTCTTCGGTGCTTTCGCTGTAGATGGTTGGCTTTGCTGCGAAACTGAAGACATTGGACAAGGCGATGGAGTTCCCGTCTGTGCCGAAGATCGTGAATGGTACTCGAACGCCGACGTTCTCGGTCGGGTCGAGGTCGTTGTAGGTGTTTACTTCGTATGTGATGGTGCCATCCGCCCTCAGCCTCGTGCGATCGACGAAGGTGACGATACCCAGATCGCGGCGGTCGACGAAGATAAACTTGTAATCTTCGACTTCGCCATCGCTGGCTAAGCCTGTGACTCCGAGCCCTTGGGTGGATGAGAGCCTAACCCTGCCATGGACGGCCTCTCCTCGAGGGAAGTTCGCGGGTGCGGTGAAGGTGGCGGCTACGGTCCCGGTATTGTCCACTCGCTGGTCTGCGATCTGATGGTTCCCCGCTTCTGCCCAGGACAGATTGCGGTCTGTATCGAGCCAAAAGTTCAGATACGCTGGGTCATCGGCGAGCACGCTCACCAAGAATTGAAGAGCCTGTGGCTTGCCGCGCTCTAGTATAATAGTGTGAGTCGTGTCGGTGAAGTCGCAGGCATATCCGAAAATGTTGTCGGGGGATTTGAGGCCGTCCTCATCGTCGGGCACGCCACCCAGTCCTCGCGGAGGCGTGAAACTCAAGTCGTCCGCATTCGAATCGGAACTGTGTACCCCGTCGGGTTCGGCGTCTATAACGGGTCCCAGCAAGGGGCCGCTGGCGACGATCCGGTGCCGTGCGCCGTTCTCTGCCAGCGTGACCGGGAAGCCATCTGGCGCATCCCCGAAATCGAGCGGCGTATCGGGCGTCTCGGTTGGAGATGCCGTAGTCTCGGGCGTAGGGGTTGGCGTGGGTGTCGCGGAGGGTGTGAGGAGAGGCGTCTTCGTGGGCTCTGGCGTCTCGGTCGGTTCAGGGGTAATCGTGGGTGTGAGCGTCGCGGTCGGAGTCGGGCTGGCCGTCGGGGACGCAGTGGCAGTGGGAGTTGGAGTTCCCGTGGGCGACGGAGTAGCTGTGGGAGTCGGCGAAGGTGTGGGAGACGCAGTCGGCGTGGGCGTGCTGACTTCGATGTATTCGTGAGCACCTGCATCTGGCGGCACGGACCGAGGCACGCCATTGATGTCATCCGGGATGCCGCTGGCTGGATCGGCCTTGTCGATCGGGAATGCCCCGGGGACCAAGCGGAAATCATCGTCTTCCAAGTCGATGAAGACGTTTTGATCCTGTGACGCGAGAACGGTGGCACCTTCCACGAAGGTTGAGCCTTGGGATTCAGAAAATGGTCCCATTGAAGGGCTGTGGTACACGGTAAAGTCTGCCGTACCGGTCGAGTCGAACATATCGACGGGTGGCTGGAATCCATAGAAGAGGCAACTGTTGATCCTCGCATCGCACTCGTCGAAGTAGATGGCCGAGTCTGTGAGCGCGGGATCGGTCGAGAAGGTACAGTGGGTGAACTCGGCAGAGCCGTCCAGGTCGCGGACGAAGATACTGTTGCCGCGCCGAATGCTCTCATCCGTTGAGGCGAGAGATCGGGAATGGATGCAGTTGATCTCGATCAGACCTCCGATGTGGAGAATGTCGCCGCCATCGGCACCAATTGAAAACTCGGTTGGATTTCGAAGACCGATGTTGTTAAGGAATCGGTTTCGGACAAATCTGGCTCGGACGGCGTTGCCATAAAACGCGCCTCCACCGCCGAGATCTGACTGATCACCTCCGACATTTCCCCGGAAAGTATTATCGCGGGCTTCGAGAGTCGCGCGTTCGCTGGAGCCGGGTGCGCGCATACCGGTTGTAAGCACCCCCTCGTAGTACAACCCGCCGCCAGCTCCGAAACCGATGCCGCCCTTGTTCTCTGCGATGTTCTCTTCAAAGTTTGTATCGAAGACATTAAGATGCGAATCGCCAGCCGTTTGGATGGCAGCTCCGCCGCCGTACGCGCTGGCACCGAAGAGAATGAGGCCGGATGTGGTGTCGTTGGCGCGGTTCTCGTCGAAGACACTGTTAAGGATGTTGATTTCGAACGGAATGGAGTCTAAGACCCGAGTGTCGATATAGAGGCCGCCGCCGTAGCATTCGCCTTCGTCGGAGCCGGATGCTCGCCCAACGTTATCGAGGAAGATCACGTCGTCCAAAGTGATGGTCTGAGTGGAGATCGGGCCTCGGTCCGCCGCGCGCGATACTTGGGCCCCGACGATTGAGAGGCCGCCGCCGGTGGCGAGACCTGTCGCCGTGCCGCTTTCTGTAGAAGCGCTCATAGCGGCGTTTCCGCGGAACACAGTGTTTGTAAGTGAAGTGGAATCTGTCAGCGAGACGTGTTGCTCAAGGTAGAGGCCGCCGCCGCTGCCGGCGTCGCCGAAGCCTTCTGCGCCGGTCGTCCCGAAGTTGCTTTCGAAGAGACATCGATCGACCGTGAGCAAGGCGTTGATGTACGCGCCGCCACCTCTTCCGGGTTCGGCGTCGAAGGTGTCGCCTTGCTTTACGGAGAGACCGGTGTTGCCGCTAAAGATCATGTTGGAGAGATCGACGGTTCCGCCATGAGCGTAGAGGCCGCCACCGAATCCGGCTGCACTGGCGCTCATCGATGCGTCGCCGCCGGTGATGGTGAATCCATCGAGAGTCAGTGATTTGATCTCAGTGCCGAGCCAGCTCATTACGCGGTCGCTGCCGTCAGACTGGACAACTGTCGTCGCGGGATCTGGTGGGTCGTTTCGCGGTGCGAAGCCTACGGGCCAGTCGCCGGTGATGAACGCGTTGCCGGCGAAGAACAGGTTTTGTTCGGGGTAGAAACCGGCTTCGAGCCGGATTTCCTCGCCCTCGTTGGCTTGGGAAAGCGCGTAGGCGATGGTGAGAACGGGATTGGATGGGTCGCGTCCGTCGCCGTTGTTGGTCCCGTTTGATGAAACGTGAATCTGTGCCGTGAGAGTTCCCGGCAATAGCGCGGCCGCCACCAACGCTCCGCCTACTCCACCCAGAGTGGAAAACGAATACTTCATGGGGTCTTGCTCCATATAGCAGTATCGGCGCGCAACAGCTAGCTGCCCGCGCCCATGGAACAGATCGTGGAATCTGATTGGGAAAATGCTGTCGAGTGGCCGCTGAAACTGCAAGAGAAAGAATTCCCAGTGATGGACGGCGATTGCGTTCAGGCGGGCGGGACACCGTAGCTGTTGACCCAGTTCTTGCTCCGAGGGGTATGGTTCCGGTGTCATGCTGGTACCTCTGAACACGAATCTTCCTCCACGAGTAGCCTTTGAAACGACATCGCAGGTTGAGAGAAACAAGTGAAGAAGCGGCGGCGGAGCGGAAGCTCCATCTGCCGAAGACACCGCGCAAACTGACCCAGTGGGACCGCGCGCGCCGGCATTTGATCGCCGGGCTGCTGGTGATCGTGCCTGTCTTTATCGCAGGCTGGGCGGTGGTGTTTATCGCAAACCTCGCCGAGCAACTGTTTGGTCATCCGGTTCACTATATCTTCCAATTGGACAGAATTCCACAGTCCGTGTGGATGAATGTGCTCGACCGGGTGTTGTCGCTGCTGCTGGCGCTGCTTGTGATTATGGCGATCGGCTGGCTGTCGACTTTTCTGTTTGTGAGAAGACTGATTTCCCTCGGAGAGAAGATTGTCGGGAAGGTTCCTCTCGTTAAGTTCTTCTACCTCACGCCGAAGGAAGTTCTTAACACACTCACGATGCCGCGGGAGAATTCCTACAAGCGTGTGGTGCTCATCGAGTATCCGCGTCGCGGCGTTTGGTGCTTTGCCTTCGCGACGGGTGAGTTAACGAAGCAACCGGACGGCACGCGCATGATAGCGGTGTTCCTGCCAACGACGCCGAATCCGACTTCGGGTTTTCTGCTTTTCCTGCCCGAAGAAGATGTGTGGGACACGAATGTGAGCGTGGAGGACGGGGCGCGCCTAATCATCAGTGGGGGCATTTTGACTCCTCAGGAAGTGCACACTGACAAGTTTTGTGGATTGGGCAGAGAGCCCAATCTGCCGCCGTTGGGGCCGCTGTACACCGTGACCGAGTCGCACGAGACCAAGCCCTTCGAGAACGCTGAACCTGAACACGAAAATATCGACTGACCGAACGGAAAGAAGACGACCTATGCCAATCAACCTGCTACTTGTCGACGACCAGAAGGACGTGCTGGAGGGCCTGATTATGGCCTTTAAGCGAACGGACCACAATGTGTTCAGCGCGTCCTCGGGCGAGGAAGCCGTTCACATTCTCAACAGCGAAAATATCGATGTGATCGTGACGGATTTGATGATGGAGGGGATTGATGGCTTGGGCGTGATGCGCCACGGCATGTCGCTCAATCCTCCCCCGCCGACGATTATTCTGACGGCTCATGGCTCGATCGAAAGCGCGGTCGACGCGCTGAAGGAAGGGGCGTGGCATTACCTGACGAAGCCGGTGAATGTGAAGGAACTGCGGGTGCTCGTCGAGAAGGCGGCGCAGCACAGTTCGCTGGTGCGCGAGAACCTGGATCTGCGCGCGCAGATCGACAAACGCTTCGGCATTCAGGGGATGATCGGCGAGACGGCGGAGATGCAAAAAATCTACGACCAGATTCGATTGATCGCCCCGACGCGAGCGAATGTGTTGGTGCTGGGTGAGAGCGGGACGGGGAAGGAAGTGCTGGCGAAGGCGATCCACCAGGCGAGCCCGCGGGCGAAGAAACCGTTCGTCGCTGTTCACTGCGCGGCGCTGCCAGAGTCGCTGCTGGAAAGCGAGTTGTTTGGTCACGAGCGGGGTGCGTTTACCGGCGCGGTGAGCAAGCGCGAGGGGCGGTTTGAGCTGGCGGACGGCGGCACGATTTTCCTCGATGAGATCGGGGAGATTCCTCTGGCGATGCAGGTGAAGCTGTTGCGCGTTCTGGAGGAGCGGGAAGTCCAGCGCGTGGGCGGTGGCTCCTCGATCAAGGTGGACGTGCGGATCCTGACCGCGACGAACCGTGACTTGCAGGAGGAAGTAACAGAAGGGCGCTTCCGCGAGGATCTCTACTATCGACTGAATGTCGTCTCGATTACTCTGCCGCCGCTGCGCCATCGACGGGGGGACATTCCGGTTTTGGCGCGCAGCTTCGCGGAGGAGTTCGCTCGCGAGAATGGGAAGCCGGTGCCGGAGATTTCGAAGGTTGCGATGGAGAAACTGCAGGCATACCACTGGCCGGGGAACGTCCGCGAGTTGCGAAACGCTTTGGAAAACACGGTGGTGTTCTTGAGGGGTTCGGTCATCGAAGAGAGCGATTTGCCGGATAGCTTTTCGAGCAGCGAGATTCCGAGCGACACGGTGAACTATCCGCTGGGGCTGCCGCTTGAAGAGGTGGAGACGGAATACATCAAACGCACGCTGAAACAGTTCGATGGCAATCGAACGCGGGCGGCGGAGTCGTTGAATATCTCGCGGCGGACGCTGCAGCGGCGTGTGAAGGAACTGGGTCTGGAATCGGGTTAGGCTACTCGGTGACGACTGAATCGCAGGTGAAGGTGAATTCGAGCGTCGCGCCGCGTTCGCTGTCTTGAATCACGAGGTCGCCGCCGTGGAGGCGGGCGATTTTGCGTGCGAAGAAAAGGCCCAGCCCGGCGCCGTTGCGCTTGCGCGTGAGTGCTTCTTCGATCTGGAAAAACTTCTGGAAAACCAAGTGACGATATTCGCGAGGAATTCCCTCGCCTTCGTCGCGAATGCGCAGGTGGATGATGCTCCCCGAGCGCCATGTTTCCACGGTGATCGTGCCACCAGCCGAGTTGAATTTGACGGCGTTGTGGAGTACGGCGTCGATGGCTTGGTAGAGCCGTTCGCCGTCGAAGTCGAAGCGCCGCGCGTTCTCTTCGTAGGTGCGGATAACGACGAGACCCTGCGACTTGATTTCTTCTGCATGGCGCTCGACGAGGTCTTCTAGAATTTGCTCGAGGTCGCCGGGCGCGGCGATCAACTCGACGTTGTTTTTCTCCAGCAGCGACACGTCGACGATCTTGTTCACAATCTCGCTCAGCCTCGAGATGTTGTTCTCGATGATTCGCAGCATGTTGAGCTGGTTATCGGAGAGGCCGTCGGTTTGGAAACCGAGTAGCAACGATGCCGCGCCCTTTACGGATGTGATGGGCGTTCGGAGCTCATGGCTCACCATGGAGATAAAGTCGCGCTTGAGATCATCGAGGTGGCGCAGTTCGTCGACGATGCGGTTAAGGGAGACGTCCTCGACGAGAATGAGGACGTCGTGGCTGTCGTCGCTGGGGAGGGCGGTCGCCCTAAGGTCTATCTTGGTGTCCTTCACGTAGCGGGACCAAGACTCGGTGCAGACTTCACGGTCGTTGATGAGGCGGATGTGCATGGAGCGGAGTGGCCCGGCGTCGTCGGAGTCGAAAACCTCTTCGATGGCGCCCTTCGGTGTCCCGGTCAGGTCGAACATTTCTTTGAGCTTATCGCTGCCCCCGACAACCGCCCCGGAGCCGTTCAGGTGAAGCACGCCGATGGGAAGCGTGGAGAGGATTCGGGCGATTTGCTCGTCCTTCTTTTTAACCGAATCTCCCTGCCGGTGGAAGCGAATCGGCATGACCATCATCTTTGCGAGGGCCTCGATGTGCGCCTTGTCCGCATCGGTGTAGCTTGCATCGGAGGTTCGCTCGGTGACGCAGATCACACCGAAAACCGAGTCGTCGAGATGAATCGGAGCGACGATGTAAGAACCCGAACGATAGCGGTCGCTCGAGGAGACGGCCTGATTGACGACAACAGTTTCACCAGAATGGACGACGCCTTTGGCGACGCCTGTGCCGTTGCTGATGATCATATCTTGGTGAATGTTTTCGTCGATACCGTGTGAGCCACAGAGAAACATCTCAGTGGAATCGGCAGAGTCGCGGAGAAAGATCGAGACACGTTTCGCGCCGAGGTGGCGGGAGATGTAATCGGCGAAGGAATCGAGACACTCGGCGAGCGTAGGGCGCGAGAGACAGTCTCCGACCTCGCCGATGGAATCGAGTGCCTCGGCGGTTTCGTTAAATGCGGGGTTGCTCAATAGAATGTTGCCTTTCCCCGGTTCGGCGCACGGGCGTGCGGGTACCGGCCAAGGTAAAGGCGCTCTCCATTTTGTTTTGGGACTCGCCGTCGAAGGCCCGGCGCATCCACTCCCAAGTACCCCCCAAGTCACGCGAGGCACTTTGGACGCTAGTGCCTGCTGCCCCGTTCGTCAAAGTGAATTGGGGCGTGTGACAATCGCGGCGTTGATCTCGCGTCGTTCCCCGCTCCCAGTCACTATTTTGGCGCGCTCAATGGGGGACTTCCGCGATTACCGGAGGTCGAGGTCTTCGAGAGTCACTTCGCCCTGGCAGACTACAGCGAGCAATTGTGGGAGGGTGGCGAGGAGTGCTTCCCGGCTGTTCTCCCTGAGCGTCACGTGCCCGAGTTTCCTGCCGGGGCGCGGCGATTTGTTGTAGAGGTGAAGGTGCGCGCCGGGGGTCGCGTGGACTTTTTCGAGGGCGGGCAGATCGCCGATGAGGTTGATCATCGCGGAAGAGCCGCAGGTGCGAGTACTACCGAGTGGGAGCCCGCAGATCGCGCGCAGGTGGTTTTCGAATTGGCTGGTCTCGGCCCCCTCGATGGTCCAGTGGCCGGAGTTGTGAACGCGCGGGGCGAGCTCGTTGGCGATGAGCTCGCCTTCTTTCTCGAAGAACTCGATCGCGAGCACGCCGACGTAATCGAGCTTTTCGAGTATGCGCTTGGCGTAGTCTTCAGCCTGGGCCTGAAGGGCTTCGTCGGCGGCCAATGCCGGCGCGATGCTGAGGCGGAGGATGCCTGCCTTGTGAACGTTCTCGGTCAGGGGATAGTACGCAATCTCGCCAGCGATGTTCCTCACCGCGACGATTGAGAGTTCGCGGTCAAAGGCGACGTAGCCCTCGGAGATGGCGGGGACGTTCCCGATGGAGTCCCACGCGGCGGCAGCGGTGGACGCGTCGTCGACGCGGGCTTGGCCTTTCCCGTCGTAGCCGAGTCGACGCGATTTGATAATCGCCGGAGTACCGGACTTCGCCATGGCAGCGGGCAAGTCTGCCTCGGAGTCGATGGCAGCGTACGGTGCGGTGGGGACACCGAGTTCGTTGAGAAAGTTCTTCTCCTTGAGCCGCTCTTGGGAGACTTCCAGTGCGCCAGGAGACGGGTAGACCGGATGGCGCTTGGCGAGGAAATCCATGGATTCACTAGGGATGTTTTCGAACTCATAGGTGATGCAGTCGAGGCCGCGGGCGAACCACCCGAGTGCGTCCTGGTCGTCGTAGTCGCCTTGTATCAGCTCGGCCAACTCTGCGCCGGGCGCGCCCGGTTTCGATTCGTAGAATCGGAATCGAATGCCGAGGCGATAGCCGTCGAGCGCCATCATGCGCCCGAGCTGGCCTGCGCCGACGACTCCGACAAACATCAGGCGTTCCTCGGATCGGGGTTTTCGAGAACCGTCTGGGTTTGCTGTTCGCGAAACTTCCGAAGCGGGTCGGCGTACTGTTGGAACTTTCGAGCGATGATGGCGGCGGCGAGCAGCGCCGCGTTGGCCGCGCCCGATTCGCCGATGGCGAGAGTGGCGACGGGAACCCCACGGGGCATCTGGACAATGGAGAGAAGCGAATCCAGGCCGTTGAGCGCCTTCGATTGAACGGGAACGCCGAGCACTGGGAGAATCGTTTTGGATGCCGCCATGCCGGGTAAGTGAGCCGCTCCCCCAGCGCCAGCGATGATGACCTCCAAGCCGCGCTCTTCGGCTGAACCGGCGTACTCCATGAGAAGCTCGGGCGTGCGATGAGCGGAGACGACTTTTACATCGTATGGAATGCCGAGTTCTTCGAGGATCAGCGTTGCTGGCTCCATCGTTGGCCAATCCGATTTGGAACCTATGATAATGGCAACAATTGGCTTCATACGCGATCCCGTCTGGAGAATGGCGACTCGCGGCGAGTGTGTGTTCGATGGTGTGGAAAAGACAAGTCGGATGACTTCGCGGTGGCAGATTTCACCTGATGGTCACAATCGCGGATTGGGTGAGGCTAAAGTCCCAGCGCGCGCCGCAATTCAGAGAGCGCTTGAACATCGGAAGGATCGGTGGTGGTAGCGAATTCTTCCGCGTCGATGTCGCGGATCAGATCGCGAGCCTCGTCGAGTTGATCGAGGCGATGGTGGCACTCTGCAAGGTAGGCTCGGAGATGGGCTTCCTGAGGAGCCTGTTCTGCGTATAGCTCCACGCCGAACTCTGAGAGGGCTTTGGCGTTTGTTGCATTGGCGGAGCGTTCGTCGCGGGCGAGACGGGTTACTTCTCTCAATAGTTCGGTCCGTTTTTCCGAAACTGTCGCGCCGTGGCCCAACTCGTTGAGAACGGCATCGAGGCGGTCGGTCAGCACTACCATCGACCTCGGCTTGGTTTCGGCATTGAGGCAAGACACGGCCAAATCCGAGAGGCGCTTGGCCACGGCCACGAGCGGCTCGCCTGCGGACCCGGGCGGTTTGGCGACAAACGGCTTACCGTTTTCGTCGACGCCGCCGAACG